>JBEBIR010000113.1:0-8787 GCA_040080315.1 Gemmatimonas sp. | reverse complement strand
TGGGATGACGCGCGATGCGAACACGCCACCCGCGGCACGCGTTGCCGACGGCTGCGCCGACGTGAGCGCCGCGGTGGCCTCGGCGTGCTGCAACGCATGGGCGAACTCGGCGGCCGTTGCAAAGCGATCGGCGGGAAGTTTGGCCAGCGCCTTGAGCACCGAGGCTTCGATGTGGCGCGGAATCGTGTCGCGCACCGCCGTCGGACTCGACGGGCGCTCGGTGAGCACCTTGGCGACAATCGCCTGTACGGTGGACCCGGTGAACGGCGGGTCACCGACCAGCATTTCGTACGTCACTGCCCCCAGCGCGTACAGGTCGCTGCGCGCGTCGATGGTGCGTTCTCCCATCGCCTGCTCGGGGCTCATGTACTGCGGCGTGCCGAGGCTTAGTCCGGTTTGCGTCATGCGTTGGCCGCCGGCCGTTTGCACGGCGAGCGCAATGCCGAAATCCGCGACGAGTGCCGAACCATCATGCAGGAGAATGTTCTCCGGTTTGATGTCGCGGTGAATCACACTGTGTCGATGCGCATAATCCAACGCACTCGCCACTTCGCGGGCGATGCGCACGGCATCGTCGATGGGGAGCAGTCGCTCGCGCTCCAATCGCGCGCGCAACGTTTCGCCGGTCACGAGCGGCATCACGTAGTACAGCAAGCCATCCGCGTCACCGCTGTCGAGCAAGGGCAGAATGTGCGGATGCTGCAGGCGCGCGGTCGTGCGAATCTCGGTTAAGAACCGCTCACCACCGAGCGCTGCCCCAAGATCGGGATGCAACACTTTGATCGCGACCTCGCGATCGTGCTTGATGTCGTGCGCGAGGTATACGGTGGCCATGCCGCCTTGGCCAAGTTCGCGGTCGAGGCGGTAGCGGTCGGACAGCGCGGCGGTGAGTCGGTCGATGACAGGCATCAGATTTTTCGAATGGGCCCGGGATAGGTGGCCAGCAATGCGTCGCCCGTCACCAGTGTAACGCCTTCGCTCAGCGCTTGCGCCAGCAGGAAGCGATCGAAGGGGTCACGATGCATGTCCGGCAAATAGCCTCATCGCGATCGTCGGCTGCTTGCTCGCCGCGGCAACGTTGGTGAAGTTTGCGACGTACCGGCGCATCTCAGCGCTGCCATCCACACATGACGGAGCCGCAATGACCGCTCGTGCATCGCGTTGGACCGGGTCTTCCGCGCTTGCCGCGCTGGGACTCAGTGCCCTGTGGCTCGGTGCGCTTGGGACGTTGCTTCAGGCGCAGACCCCACCGGCGGCCGCGAATGCGCCGACGCAACCCGCCGAGCCGCCGCTGCAATGGCATGACATGAGCCAGTGGGGAGTTGAGGGACGCGCGTGGCCGGATCTCGAGCGCAAGCGATGGTTTGATCGCTTCCCTGCCCAGGCAGAACTCACGGTGACGCCTGCGGTTTGGTCGCTGAGCCGCCACAGTGCTGGAATGCTGGTCCGTTTCAAAACGAATGCCGATGCCATTTGGGCGAACTACACGTTGTTCAGTGAGCGGATTGCCATGCCCAATATGACGGCGATCGGGATGAGCGGCCTCGATCTGTACGCACGTGACAATGCCGGGAAATGGCGTTGGGTTGGCGTGACCCGTCCAGCTGCGAAGGTGGTGCGCCAGAGCATCATCACGCGACTGGCACCTGGAACGCGCGAATATGCGATCTATCTGCCGCTGTACAATGGCATCGACAGCCTGTCGATCGGTGTCCCACCCGGGGCGTCGTTCGAGCGGCTTGAGCCGCGTACCGAGAAGCCTATCGTGTTCTACGGCACGTCCATCACCCACGGCGCCAGCGCCTCTCGCGCCGGCATGACGCACGTGGCCATCCTCGGGCGTCGCTTCGATCGGCCCGTCGTGAATCTCGGGTTCTCCGGCAACGGCCGGATGGACGCCGCCGTCGGCGACCTGCTGGTCAAGATCGACGCGGCGGTCTACGTGATCGACTGTCTACCAAACATGAACGCAGATAGCGTGACGCTGAAATGCGTGCCGCTGGTCAAGCAAATCCGCGCGGCGCGACCCACAACACCGATCGTGCTGGTGGAGGATCGTCGGCAGACAAACTCGTGGATTCTCCCGGCGCTCACCAAGTTCCACACCGACAATCACGCCGCGTTGCGTGCGTGCCTGGATGCGCTCAAGAAAGATGGCATCAAGGGTCTCTACTATCTCGCCGGCGATGACCTGCTCGGCGACGATGCCGAAGCCGCGACGGATGGCTCGCATCCGAGCGACCTCGGGATGGTGCGGCAAGCCGACCGTTTCGAGCCCGTGCTACGGAAGGCGCTCGCCGGGAAGAAGTGACTTTGCCGCGCCGACGCCCTCTTTGAGCTGACGGGCGTACTCGGCGTCGTCGTAGTGACCCAGCGACGCGGCGATCAGGCCGTCGGTGCCGATCGTCCACTCTTCGTATCCGTGGATGCGCACCGCCTTGCCCGTTCCACCGGGGCCGGTGTTCGTGCCGGTGAGTGTCCAGTGATACACAGGATGCGCACCGTTCGCGACAAGCGAGTCCATCGCCACAATCATGTCAGGAAACGCCGTCATGAACGCCTGCGCGGATGCCGTGATGGCCTCGCGTCCAACCGCTGGCGCGCCCGCGTTGATCTTGAGCGAGCCCTGCTCGGCGAAGTGCGCCGCCACGCTGGCGGCCTGCTGGCTGCACCACGCGGCGGTATAGCGGATGGCGAACTGCTGGAGTGCGGAATCGCTCACGGCGGACTTCTCTCTGGGTGCACACGCGGTGAGGACGAACGCGAGCGTGCATGCGAATGTGAATGCGAGGCGGCGGGTCATGGATGCTACCAGAACACGTCGACGCCGAGATCAGCGAAAGCGGCGTCGTTGGTCACGACGGCTGCTCGGAGGGCGAGTGCCTGGGAACCGATCAGTCGATCGAAGGGATCTCGATGTGCGCTCTCGAGTTGTCCCGCGCGAATCGCCGACGCCGCATCGATCTCGAGCAATCGAAAGCCATCCGCCTCCACCACATATGCAAAGTCGTTCAGCATGGCCGGAGGGACGGTGAGCTTCCCGAGTCGCACCTTGGTCGCGATCTCGAAGGCGCTGGCGGCGCTCACGTACACTTTGCGCTGTGGTGCCTCCAGCATGGTGCGACGGGCTAACGGTGACAATCGCGGGCTGTCGGCGTGCCAGAAGATGAAGGCGGCGGTGTCGAGCAGCAACGGCTGATCGGGATCGGTCACAGTCCCGAGGCGTCGGCGTCCTCGTCGGAGAGGGGCGCAAAGGCGTCATCGCTGAAGCGAATCGCGTCTTTGAAGCGCCCCGGCAAGGGCACGGGCACGAACGGCCGGAGCTCGGCCATGGGGTGGCCGTTGACGCTGATTACGAAGCCCTCGCCGGACGCCGCGACCTCGCGCACGAGGGCGGCCAGCTTGGCTTTCGCTTCGGAGATGGGGATCGTCGCCATATTAGGTCAATTTACTCTGACCAATAAGACTGGTCAACATTCCTTGATGCGTCATGGCTTCGGCACCAGCCGCCTGAGCTCCTCCACCCAGTTCTGCACCACGACCATCCCGGGCTCTGCGCTGCGCGCAAGGTTCGCGTTCGTTTGTACGTCCGTCGCCGCTCGTTTGATGATCAGGAATCGCTTGCCGTCGGGCGCGACATCGTAGCTGCGCGCCAGGCCGGCCGCGTACAGCGGTACATCAGCCACCTTGGTCGCGCTGCTGGCACTCCACGCGGAGCCCGTGCCAACGGCAATGCTCATGATCGCTCCGTTCGCGCCAACGAAGAAGAGCTCACGCCCGTTCCGCGCCCACACCGGTCGCGAACCACCCTCGGTGGTGAGCTGCCACCGTCCACTGGCGACATTGGGGTACGGCCTCACGTAGATCTGCGGCTGCCCGGCGACCCCGCCGTCGTACGCCAGCCACCGTCCATCGGGCGAGACCTCGCCATTTCCCCACAGTCCATCTCCCACAACCAGATTCTCGGACGCGGCGGTTGGCGACTTGCCCGTAGTCAATGCCTGCACGGCGGAACCGTTGACTGTCGTTCGGATGACGATGCGATCGCCGGAAGGCGATGTGCTCGTGGGTGTGTACGAGAGAGGTGATACCACCTCCGGTGTCCCGGTTCCGTCGGCTGTCATCAGCAACACGCCACGCGAGCCGCTGGCGATCGCCAGTCGGCGCCCTTCGGGCATCCACACGGGCGAGTAGTCGCCTCGCGGGTTGAACGTGAGCCTGGTGAGGGCTTCCGTGGTGAAGTTCCACAGCCAGATGTCCCAATCCTGATCCGAGATTTCCGCCGCCGCCTGCTTGCCATCTGGTGAAATGCGCACGCTTCTGTAGGCGCGGGCCGGCGCCTTGATCGGCGTCTCGCGACCCTGGCGGTCCACCCACGCAAGCGTTCGCGGGGCGTCTTTCTGCGGATCTGTTCCCTCGGGCACGTAGAGCAGGGTGCCGGTGGATGTGAGGTCGAACTGTGCCGCGCCCTGAGAACGAATGGCCACGGATTCGACCACCGTCGTCGGCGTACCGCTGGCCTCGAGGCGCTTCAGGTCGAAGCGGACCGCCCTGAGGGCTCCGGCCGAGCCGAACACGAGGTGTCCACTCGGCACATACCTCGCGTCGCTGCCGCCTCGCACGACGACCTTGTACGTCTTGGTCTCCAGATCGTACACCGCCACCGACGCGCCCTCGATGCCACCTGACCTCGGCAGGATGGTGAACAGCAGCGCGCGTCCACCGGGCAGGTAGGACGGAAACACGTGATCAAGTTCACCACGCGCTGAGTCAGGCGTGGTCAGCAGCATTGTCGTTTGACCGTCGGCTGACACGCGCCAGAGTCCTGACGTGTCCACGTCCGTGGCGTACACAATCGTGCTGTCCGCGCCCCAAGTAGCCCCGCGGCGTAGCCCGCCACTCGTGCGGGCAATTGGTATCACGGGCCCGCCGGTCACGGCGACCTTCTGCAGCTGGCCTTCTGCAAAGAACCCGACCCAAGCGCCGTCAGGTGAGAAGAACGGTCCACGGGGAACCACGCCCGGGCGGCCCAGCGGAACCGACTCGAGTGCATCCATGGAGCGCACGTACAGACGCGTGCCGTCGTTACCGACATACGCGATGTGGGAGCCATCGGGTGAGATGGCCAGCTCACGATCCGCGCTAATCGCGGTTACCGACGCCTCTCCTTCAGGCGTGATCAGGAAGCGTGAGATCGCCCGCGGCTGGTCGGACGAGCGACCGCGCCACTGCGCCGCGGCGACGCCAATCGCCGCGACGGCCACCGCCGCCGTCGCCCAGAAGAGTGCCGGAGAGACTCCGCGTCGAGAACTGCCTCGGAGACCTCCGCTTGCCGCAGTCGTGTTCGCAAATCCGGGATTCCCGAGCGCGTCCGCGAAGGCCTTCGCACTCTCGAACCGGTCGGCGGGGAGCTTCTCGAGCGCCCGGGCCAGTGCGGCATCCACATTCGCGGGAACGTTCTTGCGGCGCGTCGTCACGGAAGCCGCGGGCTCCGTGATGATCTTCATGATCACCGCCTGCGCCGCCGATGCCACGAATGGCGGATCGCCCGCGAGCATCTCATAGAGCACGCTCGCCAGCGAGTACTGATCGCTGCGTCCGGTGATCTCCTTCTCCGCCGTGGCCTGTTCGGGACTCATGTAGTGCGGCGTGCCGAGACTCAAGCCGGTCTCGGTCATGCGTCCACCAGCCGCCGCGCTGACCGCGAGCGCGATGCCAAAATCCATCACCATCGCGCGCCCGTCGTGCAGCAGGATGTTCTCGGGCTTGATGTCGCGATGGATCACGCCGTTGCGGTGCGCGTAGTCGAGCGCGTCGGCGATTTCTCTTGCAATGCGAACCGCTTCGTCCACACCGAACTGCGTTTCGCGGTTGAGCTTCTCGCGAATCGTCTCGCCCTGGATGTAGGGCATCACGTAGAACAGGAATCCGTCCGCCGTGCCGCTATCGAACAGCGGCAAAATGTGCGGATGACTCATCGCCGCCGTGGTCTTGATCTCCACCACGAACCGCTCCGCACCCAGCACCGCGGCGAGTTCGGGCTTCAGGACCTTGATCGCAACCTTGCGATCGTGCTTGAGATCCTCGGAGAGATACACCGTGGCCATGCCACCGGCGCCGAGCTCGCGCTCGATGCGGTAGCGGTCCGCGAGGGCAGCGGAGAGGCGGTCGGCTTGAGGTGTCGTCATTTCGCGCGCCCCTGCTCCCGTGCGGCGAGCCGCCGCTTCACGTCCTGAAGCCAGTTCACCACGACGCTGAATTGAGACGCTTGGTCCTTGGCCATCGGCATGAGGAACGACTTGCCGTCGCGCGCCACATCATAGTTGGCGTGAATGGCGCCAGGTATGAAGTCGTCTGTGAAGAGTGTCTCGCGGGTGCCGACGGTAAACGTTGCCCCTGTGATGACGTTGGCGGCGATCAGCTCACGCCCCGAGATGTAATAGATCCGCCTTCCGTCAGGCGACCAGACCGGTTCGCTGCCGGGACCTGCTGAAACCTGAACGCGGCCGCCCGGTCCCGGAAACGGCCGAACGTACACGCTGGCATCGCCGGATTCGGTTGATACGTATGCGACCCATCTTCCGTCAGGCGAGAAGCGCGGCATCAGCTCGTCGAACTGCGTCACTTCGAACGGATGCGGTTCCGTGGCGGTCGCGGTGTTCACATACCAGATGTCGCGGCCGGTTGGGGCGCCGCTCGATCGGATCAGCATCGCCTGGCCATCCGGCGACATCAATCCCTCGGACATGCTCACATTCTTCAGCGGCCCCACGATCTGCCCTGTCAGCGATGACGCCGGCGCGCTCTTGTCTATCGGCTGCCACCAGATCCCTTCCAAACGAGTCGCGCCCTGCGTATGACGGTACAGCACCTGCTTCCCGTCAGGAGTCCATTCGGGACGGTCATTGATACCGACGTCGGTAGAGAGGCGCGTGGGCGTCGCCGTCGCAATGTCGTACACGTAGACGTCGGCTCCACCGCGAGCCACGACGGCATACGCCACCTTTCGGCCGTCGGGAGAGAACCGAGGGAACATGTATTGCTGCTCGTCAGCCAGCAGGGGCTTGGCGGCTCCACGCACGTCTCGGAGCAGCAACTGTGAACCCCTGTCACCGGCAAACATTGCGAACACGCCGCTCGGCGATAGCACTGCGCGAGCGTCACTGCGCACCCCGATCTGCAGGCCCGACTCGATCGGCTCCGGCGATCCGAGCACCTTGAAGTTTGCCGCGTCGAATCGTACCGCCATGACGGCGCCGAGCTCCGTGGAGTATACGAGTACGCCATCGACGGCGCCGAGCACACGGGCCGCCTGTAATGCGACGCGCCGCGCCGACCCATCGACCAGTGATCCGGCGATCACGTTGGCTCGCGAGTTCGTGAACAGAATGGTCTTCCCGTCGACCATTGCCACCGGCAAGCCGACATTGTCAGCGTTCGCGACGATCGAGTCCGAGCCAAACAACTGTTCGAGTGCTCCACCACTGGCAGGAACTCGATAGAGGCGACCACCAAACCCAGCGACAATCGTGCCGCCGACCCAAGTGACGCCACTCGGAGTACCAAGCTGCGAGTTCCCGCGCGAGGTACTGATCGGGACTAACGTAGATCCATCAACGGCGACTTTGTTCAACTCCCCGCCCAGCCCCGATTGAAACGCGATCCAATCGCCATCAGGCGAAAACGTCATGGCTTCGACGGTCTCGGTGCCGGCGAGCGCGCGCGCCTTGGTCTGTCCAAGCTCGCGTACGTGAATCAGCCGCTTGCCCTTTTCGCGACCGATGAACGCAATGCGGCGGCCGTCCGGCGAAATGGCCGGCGTGTAGCCGCGGCCGAGCACAAAGCCTTCAGGCGGGGGCTCGAGTTGGAAGCGTACCGGTCCAGCCATTCCGGACTCCACGCGAGGACGGGCAAGCGCCCACGTCAGGCCCGCGATGGCGAGAACGGCAAGCGATGCCGTTGCGGCGAACGCTCCTCGCGACACTCCGCGGTGGCCGCCCACTGCAGCCCCGGACGTGAACTTCGCATTCGCAAACGAAGAGTTTCCGAGCGCCGCACCGAACTCTGCCGCGTTCGCGAACCGGTCGGCGGGGAGTTTCTCGAGCGACTTGGCCACCGCCGCCGCGACATTCGCGGGCACCGACTTGCGATGCACCGTCACCAGCTCGGCGGGCGTGGTGATGATCTTCATGATGATCTGCTGCGCGCTCGCCCCCACGTGCGGCGGGTTGCCGGTCAGCATTTCATATAGCACACTGCCGAGCGAGTACACATCACTGCGTGCGGAGATGTCTTTCTCCGCTGTCGCCTGCTCGGGGCTCATGTAATGCGGCGTGCCGAGGCTCAAGCCGGTCTCAGTCATCCGCCCACCTGCCGCCGCGCTTACCGCGAGCGCGATGCCGAAGTCGGCCACCATCGCGTGCCCACCGTGCAGCAGGATGTTCTCCGGCTTCACGTCGCGATGCACGATACCGCGCTCGTGCGAGTAGTGCAGGGCATCGAGTACTTCGCGCGCGATGCGCACCGCTTCATCGACGCCAAGTTGCGTTTCGCGATCGAGTTTCGCGCGCAACGTTTCGCCGTCGATGAACGGCATCACATAAAACAGAAATCCGTCGGCGGCGCCGCTGTCGAACAGCGGCAGGATGTGCGGATGTTGCAGCGCCGCGGTGGTCTTGATTTCCTGCACAAACCGCTCGGCGCCCAGCACCGCGGCGAGTTCCGGCTTGAGCAACTTGAGCGCGACCTGGCGATCGTGCTTGAGATCCTCGCACAGATACACGGGCC
>JBEBIR010000810.1:0-1903 GCA_040080315.1 Gemmatimonas sp. | reverse complement strand
CGCGCGGCGCCAAGTGATTCCCACTTGCCGAGATCTTTCGGCGTGACGAGTGGCTTGACCTGTGCCGAGAGTGGTGCGCTGAGAGTACCGGCACAGAGGGCAGAGACCAGCAGGCGACGGAGCATGGGCACGGTGTTGATGGGCATGGATGAGAAGCCGAGCAGAACATAGCTCGGCGACCGTCACCCGTCACATCGGTGTTGGGCGCCGCGTTCTTTGTGTTGGCGAAGAGCCTGACCGACACGTCAAGGCTCGCTGAGGCGGAGACGGCGGCGCGAGAAGCGCTCACCATTCGGCGCCGATATCTCAAGCCGTCACATTGGCTCGTGTACTCGACGCGCAGTTTGCTGGGAGACATCGTGGCGGGGCAAGGTCGCCGCATCGAGGAACGGATAGACCTGACCGAGGGGCTCGCTGGACTGGAACAGGAACTCGGACCGACGCACCGGCGCACAGTGGAGACGCGTGCGCGTGGAGGCGCATCGATCTCAATGAGGTCGTTCGGTGCGACTGCTCGTCACGGTGTGAGGTGACCAAGATCCTCCATCGGTGAATTCGCGCCAAACCACTTGTTGATCTCTCCCGACGCCGTGCGCAGCGGTACCGCGCTGGACTTGAAGCGACCATACACACCGTCATACCGACGAATGCGGAACTCCGCGTCGAACTTCGTGCCGGCCGCCACCACCTTGTTCCAGTTGGCGACGGTTAGCGCACGGTCATCGGGATGTACCTGCCGCAACCAACCGAGTCCCAACTGCTCCTCAGCAGGGAAACCGGTGTACGCCACCCATTGTGGGCCGACGTAGTCCCACGCGCCATCAGCGGTGCTGGTCCACACCAGCTGCGGCAATGACTCGGCGATTTGACGATAGAAGGTCCACCCTTCGCGCAAACGATCGGCCGCGCGAAGTGCCTGCTCGGTCTCCTTGCGAAACGTGATATCGGTCATCACCATGCGCCACACGGGCGAACCATCGTCATCATGTGCGGTCGTGGCCTCGACCCATGCCCAGAACGGGCGCCCGTCGCCCTTCGCCATACGCAGTTCGAACGATTGCGGCTTGCCGGTTTTGGCCAGCTGTCGACAGGCGCGATAATACACGTCCTGATCCTCTCGCAGGATAAACAGGGACAGGGGTTGCTTGACCAAGGCGATCCGTGGCACGTCGAGCAGGCGCGCCGCCGTGAGATTGACTTCAAGGATCACGCCGGCTTCGCTCACGGTGAAGTAGCTCACCGGCGCCAGATCGAACAGGTCGAAGTATCGCGTTCGCGCGAGCTCCAGCGCATCCTGCGTTCGGCGCATCTCCTCGTTCTGGAGTTCGAGCTCAATCTGGTGCACCCGCAGATCGTGGATCAATGTCTGCGCCGCCTTCGGGGTCAGCTCGCTCAGGTCTGGCCGTGCTTCGACGGACGCGGCGCGCGCCAGCTCATTCGCGCGCTCACGCAAGGCCTGCGCAGAACTCACCGGCGACGGGCGCTTCTTTCGTTGAGGTTGACGAGGCGGTTCTTCAGAATCAGGCACGCGTAAGCTCCTTCAGGTGATGGCTCGTTCGGTGGTCGCAATAGCGTAGGGGTCACCGGCAGCGTTGACCAACGTGGTGGTGGTCAGCGAAACGTCCAACGCACGTCCGTCTTTGGTGAGGCGCTGCGTCCGGAACGGTGTCAGGGCCTCAGTCCGACTGTGCTGCCGCAGCATTGCCAGCGCATCGCGGCGCAGACTCTCCGGCAGCAGATCGCGAAAATTCATAGCCAGTGCCTCCGCTTCAGTCCACCCATATAACCGGATGGCACCAGGATTCCACGCCGAGATCCGACCCTCAAGGTCCTGTACGATAATCGCGTCGCTCGCGTCGCGTACGACCAGTGCCAGTCGCTCCAGGGTCCGCGCCTCATTGAG
>JBEBIR010000809.1:0-1903 GCA_040080315.1 Gemmatimonas sp. | reverse complement strand
GTTAGGTCGCGATGAGGTGGCGGCCAGAGGGGTACTGATCGCCTAGGGTCGCCAATTGACCAAGCCGGGCTGCTAGGGTGGTCTTCGTCCGTCTTGAGTCGCCTGTCTTCCGTCTCCCTGTCTGTTGTTCACTCGGGGACGACCCATTCGCCACTTTCACGACAGACACTGTCTACCGGATCGGGCGCTGAGGACCTAAGTTACGAGGCTTGGCGTACTTCGGGGGAACTTCCCGCCTGCGCTAACGGTTTTTGTACCTGTTCTTCTTGGCCGTGCCCATGACGTCGCTGGGAGTGCGGCCGAGTTCACCGGATGGCGTGTTCGCTCGTTGCGAACACCATCCACCATCCACCCCTGGCCACCGGCATCGATGGCGAACCTGAAGTACCGCCTCGCGCTTATTGTGGGACTCCTCGCGGCTTCCGCGTGGTCTCTCTTTCCCCGTACCGTCGTCGAGCGCGTCAAGCGCAATGGCGTGTTCGTGTACGACACCGTCAATCGTGTGCCGCTCAAGCGCGGCCTCGACCTGCAGGGTGGCATGCATCTGGAGCTCGAGATTGACGAGTCCAAGCAGGCCGTCGCCGAAAAGGACAGAGCCGAAGCGATCGAACGCGCGCTCAAAGTGGTGCGCCAGCGTATCGACGAGTTCGGGGTGTCCGAGCCGGTCGTGCAGAAAGCCGGTGACAACCGCATCATTGTCGAGTTGCCCGGCATCGATGATCCCGAACGGGCGCTCGAGCTGGTGCAGAAGTCAGCATTCCTGGAATTCCAGATTGTCGACAAGACGCAGGCCTTTGAGCGCGCTGCGCCTCGCTTCGACGAAATCGCCCGGAACGCCAATATCGCCATCGCGTCGGCCAAGATCGCCGGTGGTGATACCGCCAAGTCGCAGGGCGTGAGCGCGCTGCTGACCCAGAAAACCGATTCCGCCAAGGACAGCACTGGCAAAGCTATTGCGTCGACGGGCAAGGACAGCGCCAGCCGAGATAGCGCTGCGGCGAAGCCCGTGCCTGGCGGTCTGTTTTCAACCAACGTGCAGCCCGGCCAGATGGCGGGGCACTACGTGGTGCCGGAGGCCGCATACGCGGCCATCTCGCAGGCGCTGGCGTTGCCGGCGATTCAGGACGCCATACCGCCGGGCAAGACGATTCGATGGGCGGTCGATTCCGCCATGTCCGGCACGCAGAAGTTCATGTCGTTCTACGTGCTCGATTCGCGACCGATCATTCAAGGCGACGCGCTCATCGACGCGCGCCCCACGAGCGATCCGGTGGAAGGCAACGTCGTGCAGTTCACGCTCAACAACGAAGGCGCGCGCCGTTTCAAGAGTGAGACGGGCAAGCATGTGAAGGACAACATGGCGATCGTACTCGATCAGCGTGTCGTCACCGCGCCGGTGTTGAACAGCGCCATTGGCCGCAACGGACAGATCACGCTCGGCGGCGGGTCACTGCAGGCCGCGCAGGATCTCGCACTGGTGCTGCGCGCCGGTGCGCTGCCGGTACCGCTCAAGGTGGCGCAGTACGGGACGATTGGCGCGAGTCTGGGTGCGGATTCCATCAACAAGGGCATCCTCGCGTTGGGCATTGCGATGCTGCTGATCGTGGTCATCCTCATCGGCTACTATCGCTTTGCTGGTGTGCTCGCCGTGTCGGCGCTTCTACTGTACCTCATCTACACGATGGCGATGCTGGCCGGATTCCACGCCGTGCTCACCTTGCCGGGTCTCGCAGGTTTCGTGTTGTCGGTGGGAATCGCCGTGGACGCCAATGTGCTGATCTTCGAGCGCATTCGCGAAGAGCTGGATCACGGCAAGTCGGTCCGGCTGTCCATCGATGAGGGCTTCCAACACGCGCTCAGTGCCATCATCGACACCTCCGCGACCACAATCCTTTCCGGCATG
>JBEBIR010000808.1:0-1906 GCA_040080315.1 Gemmatimonas sp. | reverse complement strand
CAGGATGTTGTCCGGTTTGATGTCGCGGTGCACCACGCCGTGCTCGTGCGCAAAGGCCAGGGCGTCCAGCACCTCGCGCAGCGTCCTGAGCACATCAGGAATCCGGAGCGGACCTTCGCGCGTCATGCGCGCGCGCAATGTCTCACCCTTCACGAACGGCATCACATAGTAGAGTGTGTCGTCGGCCGCGCCTGCGCCGAGTATCGAGACAATGTGCGGATGCTGCAGCTTGGCGATGACCTGGATCTCTCGACGAAACCGGTCGCCGCTCACACCATTGACCGACTCCGCGGTGAGCACTTTCACCACAACTTCGCGGTCCAGCGTTGCGTCGTGCGCCACGAACACGCGCGACATGCCGCCTCCTCCAAGTTCCCGATCGAGGCGATACGTGGCGCCGAGGGCGTGCTGCAGCGTGTCGCGAAGGGCGTCGGCCATATCGTCTATGCTAACTCATGTCGTGCGCGAGGTACACAGTGGCCATGTCACCGGCGCCGATCTCGCGTTCAATGCGGTATCGGTCGGTGAGCGCGGTCGCGAGGCGGTCTTGTGCGCTCACTCAGGCTCCTTTCGGGTGCGTTCGGCTCGTTGACGGTCGTCACGCGGACCCTTCGAGTTGTTGCATCAGCTCCACGAGCGAGATAGCGGTGACCTGTCCCGGCATAGGCCAGCGCTCCGTGCCGCTATGCACCACGTACGCTGACGCGGGTGAGAGATCATCGCAGGCCAGTCGAAACCCTTTCGAGACGGTGGGAGCCGTTGAACGCTTGATCTCAATCACCATCTCCACTCGTCCGCCTCGTTCGAAGAGGAGATCGATTTCCGCGCCCTTCTCCGTGCGGAAGAACAGGGGGATGCGACTCGGTCCTGCCGCGGCAATCAGTTGTTCGATCACGAACCCTTCCCAGCTCGGGCCGGCGATTGAATGGGAGAGGATATCATCGCTGGACTCGAGCCCCAGCAGCGCATGCAGAAGGCCGCTGTCGCGCACATACACCTTGGGCGAACGTACCAGACGTTTCCCAAGGTTGCCACTCCACGGCTGCAAACGACGCACCAGCAAAAGGTCAACCAACAGATCCACATAGCGACCGACTGTCGGTGCCGACACATCGAGGCTCGACGCCAGACGCGCCTGGTTGAGCAAGGCTCCCTGCGCGTTCGCCAACATGCGCCACAACCGGCCCAGCGTCTCGGTAGGAATACGCGGCGCGAACATCGGGACATCGCGCTCGAGGTAGCTGCGGAGGAAATCCTGTCGCCACGTGGCACTGACGCCATTCGTGCGGGCGAGCAGACTCCCCGGGAATCCGCCACGCGTCCAGTGACGATCCAGCGGCACGCGCCGAGCAGCCGACCGCGTTGGCACTTCGGTGGCGAGAATCGGCGACATCTCCATGTACGTGACGCGTCCCGCGAGCGACTCACCCGCTTGCCGTTGCAAGTCGAGTGATGCAGAGCCAAGCAACAGAAAATGCCCGACGCGATCCTTCCGGCGTCGGCGCTCGTCGATGATGCCGCGCAACACGGGAAAAAGTCCCGGCGCCCGGTGGATCTCGTCAATGATCACGAGCCGCCCGTTGTGTGCGCGGAGGTAGGCATCGGCATCGTCCAGCCGGCGCACATCGCTGGTGCGTTCAAGATCGAGATACAACGCCTTCGAACCGTATCCGCGCGCGATCTCGCGTGCCAGCGTGGTCTTGCCAACCTGGCGGGGGCCCAACAGCACCACCGCCGGCACGTCGCGTAGGCGGTTGGTCACGAGCGGGAGGAGGTGGCGCTGAATCATACTCGTAAATCTAACATCAGGTGTTCGTTTTACGCCATACTGCTTCCTCCTCCCTCCAGAGCCGCCAATGCCGTGCGGGCGCGGCCGTGAGGCGCCGCGGAGCGCTCACTACGGCAC
>JBEBIR010000807.1:0-1907 GCA_040080315.1 Gemmatimonas sp. | reverse complement strand
CACACCCCGGTGTCATCGTCCGTGAAGGCCCGATCGCACGCTCGTGTCTGGTCTGCCGCGCGCGTGTTGATTCGCATCGGCAACGCGTTCCACGACACGATGCTCCGACCATGACGTCGCAGAGCCTGCTGCGGTTCTGCGGCGCTCCCGCGAGTGAGTGTCGGGCGGTGCTCGGCGCCGTACAAGGCGCGTCGCTGCGCGACGCCCCCGCGCGACGTCGGCGCGGGGCCTTCGGGCCTTGACGACACCTGCGCGCCGCCCGGTCTTGGCGCTTGCGTGATCGCCGGACGTGTGGCCGGTGTGAACCTGGTGCTGGTCGTTGTCAGAAATCGTCGTGCCACAGCGTTCCACTCAGTACAGGGCAACACGCGATCCGGCGCATGCGCCGCGCGGCGTGCGCCCGCCCGCCGCACCCGGTCTCAGGCCGGTGCGCGCTCAGAGCTGGCCACAGGCTGCTGTCCACGCACCCGCCGGGTGCATTGCGACCCAGTTCTCCAGGAGCACACCATGTCAGTCACAGCACCGGGCGGGTGGTGGACCCGCCGCGACGCCGCGGTCCACGCGCGCGTCTCGGAAGCGACTATCGGTCGCGAAGTCAGAAACGCAAGGCTTCGCCACGTCCGCGTGGGCGGCCGTCGGGCGCTGCGGTTCAAGCGCGAGTGGGTGGACGCGTGGCTCGACGGCAACCCCCCGACAGCGGAGCGCGACGGGCATCATGAACATCCTTGACTTGAGCGACCCACCAGCGCATTTTTGATTCCAGTCATGCGACGTCAGGACGGGCTCTCCAAGCGCTGCGGCTGTGCGCCCCGACAGTGGACGAAGTGCGCCCACCCGTGGCACTTCGCGTTCTGCCACGGCAAGGACGCCTCGGGTCGAAAAGTGCGCCACCGCGTGAGCCTTCATCGCTTCACCGATCGGCCTGGAGGGGAGGTGATGTCGCACAGCGAGGCCAAGGCGCTCGCCGAGCGTATCCGGACGGACGTGCGGGCGGGCACGCGCGTGCTCCCTGAGGCCAGCCCGCTGACGCCCGTCGAGCCCACTTTGACAGACGTGGCGGAGCGTTACCTGCGGGACTACGCGCGTCGGGACACACGCAAGCCGCACGCGGTGCGCCAGTTCGAGATCCATGTACGTCTGCTGCTGGAGTCTGCCGTCGACACGGCCGGACGCTCCCACAGAGCATTCGGCGCAGTGCCCTTCAGGGCGATCACGCGAGCTGATCTCGACGCCGTGTTCCGTGCGCGTCTCGATTCGGTGAACGCTGCGCTTGCTGCTGCGCGACAGGTCGCGGCGCTGCGGGCCGAGAAGCGTGACGTGCCAGCGCACTTGCTGACGTCCGCCACACTCGCCGGTCGCAGCAGCAAAGGCGGGCACGTCGGCCTGAATCGGTTCAAGGCACGCGTGCGCCATCTGTTCTAGTGGGCGATTGCGCAGGGCTACCGAGACGACACACCGTTCAAGCGTCACGGCGTGAACGTCGTACGCCTCGACGGCGCGGCCGAAACGGTGCGCACGCGCCGGCTGCTGCCAGGTGAAGAAGACGCGCTCATGACGGCGGCGACGCCGCACTTGCGCGGCCTGCTGATTGCGGCGCTGTCAACGGGATGTCGCCTGGGCGAGCTGTTGTCGTTGCAGTGGCGCGACGTGCAGTGCGACGCGGGCGGTCGTGCGCGGGCACTTGTGCTGCGCGCGGGCAAGACCAAGACAGGCACCTTGCGCGTCGTTCCTGTGGGGCAGCGCCTGGCCGCGGTGCTCGAGATGTTGCGGACCGACCCGGAAGGCGAGGCGCTGCCGCCAGCCGCCTACGTGTTCGGCGACGAGGTGGGCGGGCCGATCGCGTCGATCAAGACCACGTGGCGCACCGCGTGCGAGAAGGCCGGCGTGGTGGGCCTGCACTTCCATGA
>JBEBIR010000806.1:0-1907 GCA_040080315.1 Gemmatimonas sp. | reverse complement strand
CCGCGCGGCGGCGACATCGTGATCTCGGCGGCGCCGAACTGGGATCTCCGCGCACGGTTCGAGCCCACCACGCACGTGTCGACGCACGGCGCGCTGCTGCGCGATCAGATGATGGTGCCGCTGTTGCTCGACGCGCCCCCGTCGCGGGAACCGCAACGGACGACGGATGTTGTACCCAGTGCGCTTGAGCTGTTGGGTATCTCAGTCCCTGCGGTACCCTTCGACGGCCGCAGTTTCCTCTGACTACAGACGAGAGACTGCAGACTGATGACTTGAGACAAAGACTCTCACCTTTGGTCTCTGTCCCCGGTCTTCAGTCCTCCGTCTCCAGGTCTGTTGTTCGGCGTCACTCCGTCCGATTCCGACTGCGCTCACTGTCAAACCCCTCCGGATACCGCTTCCGCAACTTGTCGATGTTGCGCTGCGCAATGTCATCGAGCGACAGCCCCAGCACCGTCGCGAATGCGCCAATGTACCAGAGACAATCACCAAGCTCCTTGGCGAGCGCATCCTGGTCCAACGGTGTCGCATGAAAGAGATGCTTCTTGATGATCTCCGCCGTTTCGCCGGCCTCGCCGGTGAGTCCGAGCGCGGCGTTGGCGAGTTGCTGCTCGTGCGTGCGGTCGCGGCCCAGGGTGCGAGCGGCAAGTTGCTGATAGTCGTCGAGGGTCACGGCAGCAGGTGTCAGGCGTGAGCGGCAGAAATTCGGAGCGGGAAAGTTAGCGCGCTTCGCGCCCGCGATATATTCCGGCATGACTTGGCTTCGCCTGACCGGGACGCTCTCGCTGCGTGCCCTGATGAACCCCCTTCTGGCGGTCGATCTGCTGCGTGTGGCGTGGCGATTTCGGCATCGGCACTGGTTTCGCCGGTTCCCTTTTCTGCCGTTGCCGGCGCAGGACTATGTTCGGTGGCGCATGTACACGGCCTACGGTGACGAAACCGCGATTCCGCCGGCCGACGATGTGATCGCCTTTGCCCGCTGGGTGGGCCGACAGCCGTAGCGCGTGTGACGTCCCCCGCAGAACGCCGCGCGCTTTCAGAGCGTTTGAAGGCGCAGGCGTACGGACTGGGATTCGATCTCGCCGGCATTGCCGAACTGGGCGAGCCGAAGACGCGCGATCGGTTTGACGCGTGGCTCGCCGCCGGGCACCAGGGCGAGATGGCCTATCTCGAAGGTGATGGTGCCGAGTTGCGTCGCGACGCGCGTCGACCGCATGAAGGCGCCACGCACGCGTTGGTGTTGGCGACGTCATACGGTGGCCGCGAACCCAGCGGTCCGGTGGCGCGCTATGCGCGCGGCGACGACTACCACGAATTGTTGCGTGAACGTGTACGCGAACTCCATGACTGGCTCGAGCGAGAAACAGGCCAGACGATCAACGCGCGTCCGTACGTAGACTCGGGGCCTGTGCTGGAGCGCGATCTCGCTCAGCGCGCCGGGCTGGGTTGGTTTGGCAAGAACACAATGCTGATCAATCCGAAGATCGGCTCCTTCTTTTTTCTGTCGTCACTGTTTGTCGAGTTTGCGCTCGTCCCGGACTCGCCGTTCGAGGCCGACCGATGCGGGTCGTGTACGCGCTGTCTCGACGCGTGCCCAACCAGGGCATTCGTCGGCCCACGTGATCTCGACGCGACCAAGTGCATTTCGTATCTGACCATCGAACTACGGGGAGCCATTCCCGTCGAGCTGCGCGCCGCGATGGGTGCGATGATATTCGGATGCGATGTGTGCCAGGAGGTGTGTCCGTGGAATGTGTCGTTCGCGGGCGAACTGCGGGAGTCGGCCTTTGCGGCGCGCGACGACCTCGATTCACGTGATGCGCGTGCACTCGCGCGAACGTTTCTCACAATGTCGCAAGCGAAGTTCAGTGCGCGTTACAAGGGCAGTGCAATGAAGCGTGCAAAAC
>JBEBIR010000112.1:0-8821 GCA_040080315.1 Gemmatimonas sp. | reverse complement strand
CCGTCGCGACGACGAAGGACATATCGTCGACAGCGGGATGGTGGAGGCGGGGAGAGTACTGAACACTGAGTACTGAGTACTGAGTACTTTGTACTGAGTACTCCCTACTCTCTTCTCCGTCATGCCCCTCACTGACGTTCTGGTCCTCGGCGGTGGCCCCGGTGGCTACGTCGCCGCCATTCGCGCCGCGCAGCTCGGCCTGTCCGTCACCTGCGTCGAAGCCGACGCCACACTCGGCGGTACGTGCGTCAACGTTGGCTGTATTCCGTCGAAAGCGCTGCTGCAAAGCTCCGAGCACTACGAGTGGCTGCGCCTGCACGCCGCCGAACACGGTATCAACGTGCACGGCGCGTCCATCGATCTGGCCGCGATGATGGCACGCAAGACCGACGTCGTCGCGCAAAACACCAAGGGCGTCGAGTTCCTGTTCCGCAAGAACAAAGTCACCTGGGCCAAAGGCTTCGGTACACTGCGCCCCGGCAACATCATCGAAGTGCGTGCGACTGACGGCAGTGTCACCACGTGGCAAGGCAAGTCGGCCATCATTGCCACCGGATCCGTTCCCGTTGAGTTGCCGTTCCTGAAATTCGACGAACGGCGCGTCCTTTCCAACGTGGGCGCGCTGTCGATTCCTGAGGTGCCCAAGCACTTGATCGTCGTTGGCGGCGGTGTGATCGGGCTGGAACTGGGCTCCGTGTGGCGACGACTGGGCGCCCGAGTCACCGTCGTGGAGTACGCAGCCACAATCCTGCCCGGCAACGACGACGAATTGGAGCGCGAGGCGGACAAGATCCTCCGCAAGCAGGGTCTGGAGATTCACACTGGCACGAAGGTGACAGGTGCCGACGTGCGCGCCGACGGCGTCACCGTTCACGTCGCCCGCGATGGCGCGACCTCGTCAATCGAGGGCGACTACGTGCTGGTTTCGGTGGGCCGACAGCCGTCCCTGCACGGTGTAGACGCGACCACGCTGGGACTGACACTTGGCGCGCGCGGCGAAATCACCGTGGATAACCAGCAACGCACCAACCTGCCCAACATCTACGCCATTGGCGACGTGTGCGGCGGCAAACTGCTGGCCCACAAAGCCGAAGAAGAAGGGGTCGTGGCCGCCGAAGTCATTGCCGGCAAACCGGTGCACATGCACCACCACAACATGCCCGGCATCGTGTACACATGGCCCGAAATCGCCACGGCAGGCCTGAGCGAGCAGGAAGTGAAAGCCAGTGGGCGCGCCTATCGCGTGGGCAAATTCCCGTTCAGCGCGAATGGACGCGCGCGCACGATGGGTGAAACGCAGGGCTTCGTGAAGTTCGTCGTCGACAAAGACACCGACGAGATTCTGGGCGCGCACATGATCGGCCCAAACGTGTCTGATCTAATGGCCGAGGTGGTCCTGGCGATGGAGTATCGCGGCAGCGCCGAGGATATCGGCATCACGGTGCATTCACATCCGACGCTGTCGGAGACCGTGAAGGAAGCGGCACTGGCCGCCTTGGGACGCGCTATTCACTACTGAGTACTAAGTACTGAGTACTCAGTACTTAGTACTCAGTGAGCGTCAGATTCCTCTGCCGATCAGGATTCCCAGCGCCAACATCGCCGAACCGATCATCAGGACGGTCGTCATCGAAAACCCGGCCGAAGATGCGGTGGTGGCGGTGGCCACGTTTGCGGCCATCTGTTTGTCCGGCAGCGCGTTCATGATGTTCGCCGCAACATACGACGGCGTGACCATGCGGCGACGGCGATCGGTCTCGCCGGCGACCTGACTCCACATGTCGACCAACTTCGTATCGACGCGACGGGCGTCGGACTCGGTCCGCTCACCATCAAGCCACTGGTGAATGGCCACCATCGAGGGATCGTCGGCCGCTGCCAATCCCGGAAGCGGCACTTCACGATCTGCCATGGGACGGTTCGTGACGTGATCACTCGCGGCGTCGCGGCGTGGCAGATTCTGACCGAGGTCGTTCCGGTCGTCATGCGCTTCTTTGTTGTCGAGCATCAGGCGTATCTCTCCTCAAGCAGGGCCTGAAGGGCCTCGCGTGCCCGATGCACGCGCATCTTCAGTGCGCCCACGGTGGTCCCTAGAAGGTCCGCCATCTCCTCGTACGATCGCCCTTCCACATGCTTCATGATGAAGGCTTCGCGAAGTGATGGCGCCAACTGCGCGAGGGCTTCATCGAGGTCCTGCCGCAGTTCCGTGCGGTCCAGGTCCTCATCGGGCGTCGCGTAGCCGGAGGCTTGGTCATCCTCGTCGTAACTCAGGTGCGTGCGCCGAATGTTCTTCAGCCAGTCCTTGCACCCGTTTGCCACGATCCGAAACAACCAGGCGTCAAATCGTCCGCGGACTTCACCAAGATGGTGATAGGCCTTGATGAACGACGTCTGAAGAATGTCCTCGGCCACATCCGGACTACCGGTCATGCCGAGCGCATGTCGGTACAGCGGATCGCTGTATCGACCGATCAGCATCGCGAATGCGTCGCGCTCCCCGGAGATAACCCGGGAGATGACATCCTGGTCCGAATCGACTTCGATTAGCTGGGCGTCTGTGTTTTCCGTCATTTTCACAGCGCTAGGATAACGCCAGACGGAGCTACTCGACACCCCTGCGAACCCAGATTCGGCCAGAGCCAGCTGACCTTCTCGCAGAAAAGACGCACCGACGTGGAAGAGGTCACACGCCCCCTTCGGCTATTATCGGCACGTGATCGAAAACACTCCAGTGGTTTTGGCGAATCTGTTCACCATGCTGGTCCAGTGCCGGCGGTGCGTAGCGCACGCGACCACCCGTGACAGGCGCAATGCCGCTCACCGGAGATGACGGAACGTAAGCGATTGCCTCACGCACCGTGCGAACCAACCCGCAGGGCACACGCGCGGCCTCGAGTCGTGCAATCCAATGGGCGGCCGACTGCAAACGAAGCTGCGCGGAAATCGCCTCCACCACACGGACGCGATGCGTCAGACGTCCGGCGTTGGTGACCAGCGCCGGATCAGCGGCCAGCGCCTCAAGACCCAGAGCGCGGGCGGCCGCGATCCACTGGGCATCTGTTCCCACGGCAATAACCAAGGCTCGATCGGCGGCCGCGAAAAGCTGATAGGGCACGAGATTCGGGTGGGCGTTGCCCCATCGTTTTGCGTCGACGCCACTCACCAGTGCGTTCTGTGCCACGTTCACAAGGGCCGCCGTGGCGCTGTGCGCGAGGGAGATGTCCAGCTGCCGATCGATGGTCCTTCCAGCCTCTCGGCCGGCCAGAGCAGCGAGAATCGCCACCGCGGCGTCCTTTCCCGTGATGACGTCGGCCAGCGCCACACCGGTCTTCATCGGCGGACCGTCTTCCGGACCGTTGATCGCCATCCACCCCGCCTCTGCCTGGACAACAAAGTCATAGCCGGGGCGGTTGCTCTCCGGTCCGAAGCCCGAAATTGTACACCATATCAGGCGCGAATTTGACGCCATCTCAGCGCCTTTATCGAGCCCGTAACTTGACAGTGTGCCGGAAACGAAGTTGTCGATGACCACGTCAGCGCTCTTCAAGAGTGCTCGCGCGACGGCCATGTCGTCAACGTCTCGGAGATTCAGCGCGATGGAAAGCTTGTTGCGGTTGGTGCTGCGAAAGTAGGCCGACTGGCCGTCATCGGCGAACGGGGGGCCCCATCCGCGTGTGTCATCGCCCGACTCGGGGCGTTCAACCTTGATGACGCGAGCACCGAGATCGCCCAGCATCATCGTACAGAGCGGACCGGCAAGGACGCGAGTGAAATCGAGCACACGAATACCATCCAACGGTAGAGTCTTCATAGTGTTACTATACTGCTCTGTTTATGTCGCATAAGAACCCTGGTTTCTGCCTGTGTTCTTGATGCTTCTGTGGACTTGCCTCTCAATATTCGCCGCAACTATGGAAGGAAAGGTGAGATTCTTCGTCCCTACGGGTTGCATAGATGCCTGAAAATCATATAGTTACCCCCGTTCTAGCGGGTGCATCCGAATTCTGACGCGCTGTTGTCGCGGATGGTCGACTTGCCCCACCGACCCTCATGTATGGCGGAAGGAGTACGTTCGATCCATGTCCGAGTCCGACAAGCCGCAGGTTGACGAAGAGATCATCACCGAAGGGGACGCGCCACCGGCCGGACCCGCCCCGCGACGCGGGCCCGGGCACCGAGCCGCCGATGCGCGCGACACAGCCGCCGAAATGGCCGCTCGTGCTCACGAGATCAGCCTCGAGGCCGGTAGCAAGATGGCTGGCGTGATGCGCGAAGTCATCGGCGCCGCCGCCGGCTTCAGCAATTTCGCCATCGAGAGCTCGCGCGACCTGATTCACTACATGGTTCGTCGCGGACAGATGGGTGCCGTTGAAGGCGACGTGCTCATTCAGCAGGCCGAGGCGGCGTATATCGCCAAGCACGGTTCTCTGCCGAAGCCTGAGCCCAAGCCCGCACCACCGAAGCCGGTGCCACTTGGCCAGCTGCCGAAGGCCGTCACCGCTCCAGCGGCAGCCGCTGAAGCAGCACTCGAGGCGCGCGCCGCCATGCGACTCGAGCCGCAACGCCCGTCGGACAAGAGCATGCCGCTGGTGATGAAGCCCACTGTGAAGCCGGTGGTCAAGCCGGTCGAGAAGCCGGCAGAAAAAGCGGCGGAAAAGCCAGTGGCTAAGGCGGCTCCGGTCCCTGTGAAGGCACCGCCGCCAAAGGCGCCGGAAAAGGCGCCACCCGCGAAGCCCGTGGCGAAGGCCCCGGTCAAGGTCGCCACAAAGGCGCCCGCGAAAGCGCCCGCAAAGCCTGTGTCCAAGGCACCGGCAAAGCCAGCGGCAAAGGCCCCGGCCAAGGCGCCTGCCAAACCGGTCGCCAAGTCGTCAAAGCCGGCCGCCAAGGCTCCCGTGAAGGCCTCCAAGCCCGCCGCCAAGGCGCCAGCCAAGAAGGCTGCCAAGAAGAAGTAATTCGGCACCAATGACCGAGCATCGCCGAGCGATTATCGCGTCGGCACCGACCCGCCTCGACTTCGGCGGAGGGTGGACAGACGTCCCACCCTTCCCGGAGGACCGAGGCGGTTTTGTGTGTAATGTCGCAATCAACAGACGCGCCAGTGTTACCATTGCGTCGGGACCGGGCGAGCACTCGCACGGCGATCGGCTGATTCGAGCCGCACTGCGATGCGCACAAGTCGACGACGTCGACATTCGTATCGACAGTGATTTTCCGGTGGGCGCCGGACTGGGCGGATCGTCGGCCGCCGGCGTCGCGCTTGCCGCGGGACTGCACGCCTGGCGCAATGAAGCGGTCGATGCCGCCGCGCTGGCTGAGTGGAGTCGATCTGTTGAAGTAAACGAACTCGCGATCGCGGGAGGCAGGCAGGATCACTACGCCGCGGCATTCGGCGGGGCACTGGCACTCACCTTCACTGAGACCACGCAGGTCGATCACATCGCGCTGTCCAGGTCGGCCACGCGCGCGCTTGAGCAACAGTGCCTGTTGGCGTACACCGGCGAATCACGCATTTCATCGACAACCATTACGGCCGTGCTTGACGCGTATGGCGCGCGCGAACCGCGCGTCGTTGATGCACTCGACGCCATGAAGGCACTGGCCCTGCAAATGCCGGCGGCCCTCATTTCCGGCGACATCGAACACCTCGCGCATTTGGTTGACGCACATTGGCTTCATCAGCGTTCGTTGCACCCGGCCATCACCACGCCGCGGATCGATGCCATCTTCAACGCGGCAACCGCGGCTGGTGCGCAAGGCATGAAAGCGCTCGGCGCATCAGGGGGCGGCTGCGTGATCGTGTTTGCACCCGACGATCGTGTCGACGCCGTCGCGCGCGCCATCGAACCGTTCGCTGAGCGATTGCGATGGAACGTCGATGACGAAGGCGTCACGGTCGGGTAGTATTCCCTGTGCCCTCCCGATTCCCCATCGACGCGATCGCCCTCACGGAAGCACTCGTGGCCATCGACTCCCGCAATCCACGACTGGTTGCCGGTGCGCCCGGCGAAGGCGCATGTGCGCGGTTTCTGGCGAGCGTTCTGAGCGGATGGGGATTTGCCGTGTCGCTTACCGAGGCGGCGCCCGGTCGCCCGAACGTGTTGGCGCGTATCGGACCCAGCGGATGCACGCCGCTGATACTCAATGGACACCTCGATGTCGTTGGCACCGACGGGATGCTGCACGCGCCGTTTGAACCGATCTCCGACGGCGATCGGCTGTATGGACGGGGCGCCACCGACATGAAAGGGGGCATCGCCGCGATGTGTGTCGCCGCCGCACGCGCCGCCACGCGCGGTGCCTTGGCCAGTGAGATCATCATTGCCGCCGTGTGCGACGAGGAGTTCGAGTCGATTGGGACGCGCCAGTTGCTGGCCAGCGGACTGCGCGCGACCGGTGCCATTGTGACCGAGCCCACGCGCATGGCGGTGTGCCCGGCACACAAGGGCTTTGCCTGGATCGAGTTGATTTTCACCGGACACGCCGCGCACGGCAGCCGCTTCGATGTTGGCGTCGATGCGGTGCGCCATGCCGGGCTGCTGCTGGCGGCGCTCGATCGCTTCGAACACACCACGCTGGTCGCGCGTGGTCATCCGTTGTTGGGTCGCCCATCGCTGCACGCCGCGATGATCGAGGGTGGCACCGGCTGGTCCACCTATGCCGAGCAGTGCACGCTGCGCATTGAACGCCGCACGATTCCGGGTGAATCGGGCGACGATGCGCGTGCCGAGGTGGACGCCTTGTGTGCGCATTTGGCCGAAACGCACCACGCGTTTCAGGTGACATCCCGACTGGTGTGCGCGCAGCCACCCAGTGACTTGTCGGTCGATGCACCACTCACGCGCGCCGTAGTCGCCGCCGCGGGTGCCGGAGACCATGACGCGCCAATCGAAGGCCTATCCTGTTGGACCGACGCCGCGCTGTTCAATGCGGCGGGAATTCCCGCGCTCTGCTTCGGACCGGGTGATATTGCGCGAGCGCATTCGGCTGAAGAGTGGGTCGAGCGTTCCCAGATTGTCCGCGCCACGCAAGTACTGGAGCAGGTGTGCTCGGCGTGGGGCCGATAGCGTGGCGCTGTCTGTTGTGCAGTACGATCGCCTCGAACATGCCATCGTGAAGGGACTTCGCCTCGCGTTTACGCGACGGGGCACGGAGTACCTGGTGATTCCCGAGCGATTGCGCATTCACGCCGGGCGTGAAGTGATCATGGCGCGACATCCATCCACTGGACACCGTCTTGAGTTGTTCGTCGACGAACTGGATGCCGTGGAGTCTGTCCAGTGACCGCGCAGTATCCGCTCGTCGCGGTGTTTGCCGATGAGTCGTGTCTGGGCAACGGCAAGAGTGGTGCAACGCCGGGCGGCCTTGGTGCCCTCATTGAGTGGCGTCGTGGCGACGGCGTGATTCAACGCTACGACCTCTGGGCGTCGGAGCCAGACACGACCAACAACCGCATGGCCCTGCGGTCGGTGATCGACACCTTGCAGGCGCTTTCACGGAAGGGCAATTCGCTGTCGGTACATTTTACCACTGACTCTCGATACATCGTCGATGGGATGACGACGTGGGTTCGCGGGTGGATGGCTCGCGGATGGCGCCGCAAGGAAGGGGCAGTGGAGAACCTCGAGCTGTGGCAGGTTGCCGTGGAGTCGATCGCCGGTCACGAGTGCCAGTGGTCGTGGGTCAAGGGACACGCGGGGCACCCGCAAAACGAGTATGCCAACCATCTGGCGACGCGAGCGGCCGCACAGCAGGACGCCTCGGCGGGTCTGGTTGCTTCGTCCTTCGAGGAATGGTGGGCGGCGAGACCGGTCAAATCGGGCACGGCGGCGGCCCTTTCACCATTTCCCGATTCCGCGTCATTTTCCCCCGCCGCGGCGTTACCCGTCCCCGCAATGGCGCGTCGTCAGAGGTAGCCCTCCTGACGCACAAGCGTCGGGATTTTCCGAGACGCCCATGTTCAAGTTTCTCCTCATCCTCGCGCTGGGAATCGCCATTGGCTACGGCTATGGCTGGAAGGACGCCCAGCTTCATGAGAAGAACGTTGCTGAGCGGTTGGTGGACCGGATCGGCGGGGACAACAAGGGACTTATGAATTCCGACGCCGATGCCACCACGCGCGACGTGGTGGGTAAGTGAATCCATCGGCTCGCTCGCTCGACGATCTCGACCGTCTCGCGTTCCGTCTTTCCCGCGTCATGCGCGAGCAGTACCCGCAGCTCGGTACCACGGGCTTCACGCTGATCGATCTTGAGGAACGGTTGCTGCCGTTTCGCGAGACCCGACGCGAGATGGCTGACGGGGGAACGGAGTCATGGGAGCGTGCGATGCTGCGCCTCCTCTCCGGCGAGCGCGATATCATTGCCAGCGAACCGGGGCTCCGCGAAGCATGTCGACAGGCGCTGGCCATGCCCTCACCCACGCTGGCCCTCGTGCGCACATGGTCCACCAGTTTGCTCACGATGTGCGGCGTCGAGTCGCGCAACTCGGCGACTGATTCGGGCGTGCGAGCGCACTTGGCTCACGGCTGTCGGTATTGCGGCGGCCGACTGCCGGAGGGGAAACGCTCCACGTTCTGTGCGCACTGCGGTCTGGATCTGACCAAACGGCAGTGTCCGGCATGCAGCACCGAGCTCGAGGCCGACTGGCGATTTTGCGTGACCTGTGGGAGAGGTGCTGAACCGCCGAGCGGACCGGTCCTGGTGGGACGGGAAGTAAATGGCCGGCAGTAGGAGTTAGAGATCGGAAGGCGTGTAACTTCCGCCATGCTCCGATCTCGTCTCTCTTTCGTTGCTACCCGCGCTGGCCTCATGTGTCTGCTCGG
>JBEBIR010000805.1:0-1911 GCA_040080315.1 Gemmatimonas sp. | reverse complement strand
GGCCCACAGCGTCGTCAGTGCGAATGACATCGCCAGCACGATGGCCGGAATCGCCGCGCGTTGACGCCAGCTCGCGGATTGCGCGCCGGCGGCGTTCGCAGTCGCTCCATCATGAACCGTGAACGAAGGATTCGCGAGCGCACTGGAGAACTCCTTCGCACTCGCGAACCGATCGGCCGGCAACTTCTCCAGCCCCTTCGACACTGCGGCGGCCACATTCGGCGGCACCGACTTCCGCAGCACCGTGACGTTGGACGGCGTCTCGGTAATGATCTTCATGATGATTTGCTGCGCACTCGAACCCGTATGCGGCGGGTTCCCGGTGAGCATTTCGTACAGCACGCTCGCCAGCGAGTACACGTCGGAGCGGCCTGTGATGTCCTTCTCCGCCGTCGCTTGCTCGGGACTCATGTAGTGCGGTGTGCCGAGGCTGAGTCCCGTCTCGGTCATGCGTCCGCCGGCCGCCGCGCTCACCGCCAGCGCGATGCCGAAGTCGGCCACCATCGGCCGCCCGTCGTGCAGCAGGATGTTCTCGGGTTTGATGTCGCGGTGGATCACGCCGTGCGTGTGCGCGTAGTGCAACGCACTCGCCACGTCGCTCGCAATGCGGACGGCTTCGTCCACACCGAGTTGCGTTTCGCGATCGAGTTTCGCGCGCAGCGTTTCGCCGTCGATGAACGGCATCACGTAGTACAGGAAGCCATTCGCTTCGCCGGAATCAAACAGCGGCAAGATGTGCGGATGCTGCAGCGCGGCAGTGGTCGTGATCTCCTGCACGAATCGCTCGGCGCCGAGCACGGCGGCCAGTTCGGGCTTCAGCACCTTGAGCGCGACGCGACGTTTGTGCTTGAGATCTTCCGCGAGGTACACGGTGGCCATGCCGCCCTGCCCGAGCTCGCGCTCGATGCGATAGCGGTCGGCCAATGCGGCGGTGAGCCGTTCGCTGAGACCGTTCATTGGGGGAGCGTGCCGAAGCTGCTAGGCCAGCGCGTCAGCGAAGAACTCCGGAAGGCTCAGTACAAATGGCGCGGATATTCCATCACAACGCCATTCGATGCGCTTGCTCAGCACCTCCCCGGGATCATCGCGACCACACCAGCGCGACACATTGCGCGCGCTGGGATTAATGACCCAATACTCGCCAACGCCTTCGCGCAAATAGAGGTCGCGCTTGATCTGATAATCAAGAATCGGATTGCTTGGCGACGCGACCTCGACCGCGAGCAGCAGGTCGTGCAACGCGTACGGGTAGGCGGGCCGCTTGCCCCCGATCACACGAACGACGAACACGTCGGGTTGTACCCGATTTCGCGCGCGATCGCCGCGGCGAACATCGGCCGGCGAGATCATTTCCTTACCGACGCCATGACCCGCGAGATACTGGTGGAGTCGCCAGTGCAGCGCCCCGACGATATCCTGATGCGCTTCGCCTGGCGAAGGCGTCACGAACAGTTCTCCGTCGATGATCTCGTAGCGCTGGCCGTCCTCAGGCAGCGCATCCAGCATGTCGACGGTCCAGTCGCTCGTTATCGCGGGCATACCCATACGATAGACCACTCGGCGCGGGGAGGGCAAGCATACATCGCCTAGCATAGCTACTCGGGACTGGCGGGCCGTCACCAGAATCGCGCATGTTGGATCGAAATCCCTATCGGCACTTCGCGTCGCACATTACGGCACCCCACCACCACGCAGCGCGCGACGGACCTCGGTAATCCAGTTGACGGCCACTCGCACCTCGGCGCCCTGACGGATCGGCACCTCCATCAGTAGCGCGAGTCCATCGGACGAGACATCCTGGACTGACGCGCCGGACGGCAATGCTTCGAGGCGACGGCGGCGAAGCACGTCAAGCGTCGGCGAGGTGCGCAGCGTGGTTTCGATTACGCCATCGGCCGTATGGTAGTAGAG
>JBEBIR010000804.1:0-1914 GCA_040080315.1 Gemmatimonas sp. | reverse complement strand
CGTATTGCTGCTCTCTACGGTGGCGTTCGCCGCGGGTTGGCAGCCGGCGCAGCGCGCGAGTCGTACCGAGCCGATGCGGGCGCTGCGCTACGATTGAGTGCGAGGCCGCTGTCTAGCCATCGTCGACGAACGGGTGATTCGTCGTGCCGCCGTGAAGCGAAATATCCGGGATGCGCCTGATCGTCACGCCAGCCGCGAGCTGGCCGCGCCGGCGTCGTCGCGCTCTCCCGGATAGCGCGTCGCGATATCTATCCTCAGGCTGAGCGGCGCGGCCTTCCAACAGCGTCGCCGTGAGCATCACCCACGGCGACCGACCAAGGAGTTGTCAGCGACGCGCCTACCGGCGGCGACGGCGCGCCAATCCCGCTAACGCCAGCGCACCTGATCCAAGCATCAGGAATGTTGACGGCTCAGGAACGGTTGTGGTCAGGGAGCCACCACTGAACCCCAAACTGCCAAAGTCGTCAGATGCTCCACCCACGCACGAATTGGAGATCGTGTTGTTGTCCAGGGTGACCGCCGCCGTCAGCGCAATCGCTCGGCCGCAAAGGATACTGGCGGTCGTGGTTGCCGTCACACTAGACTGCGCGAGAATGTTGCCGAGAAACGCGGTGCTGGTTCCGAGCGTGGCGGCACTCCCTACCTGCCAGTACACGCCGCCACCCGTGCTGCCATTGAGGATCGATACGGACGATCCACTGGCCGTGGTGAGCGTGCTGCCGATCTGGAAGACGAACAGGGCATTCGGATTGCCCATGAAGTCGAGCTGAAGATTCCCGGTCAGCTGCGCCGATGACGCGAAACGATAGACGCCGGGTGTCAACACCAGACCGCCAAGGTCCGTCCCGGACATATCATTCGTGAACGCCAGACCCGCCAGATTGTTGAACGCGGTGTTCGCGTCAATCTGCGCCTGCTGAGCGACGGCATCCGTCTGATGCACGGTGCCGTTGAGTGTGATGGTGCCTAATCCCGTAATCGACGTGCCGGGGAATACGCCGAGGTCGCCCCAGATCGTGGTCGCCCCGGTGTTGGTCACGGTCGACGCTCCGAGCACGCCGAACTGTTGAGAGGTTCCAAGCATGCCTTGGGCGCTGACCACTGCCGGCGCTGCGAGCAGCGCCGCTGCAAACGTAAAACATTGGTGTGATGTGAACATTGAGAGACTCCTGATGAGCTTTGGACGACTCCAATTGCTGAGGGACCTGCGAGGGCTTGAAAGTGAGTCTCAATCCCGGCGCGGCCGCAATCGGCCATAGTGGTGTGATCCTTTTGATGGATGACGCGGAACACACGCTACACCATCTCGCCGTCCTTGAGCCTGATGATGCGATTGCCGAACGCGGCGTTCTCCTCGGAGTGCGACACCTGCACCACGGTGGTGCCCGCCGCGTTGATGCGCGCGAATAGCTCCATCACCTGTCGACCTTGGACGCTGTGCAGGTTCCCCGTGGGCTCATCGGCCAACAGCAGCTGCGGCTGGTGAATGATTGCACGCGCCACGCCAACGATCTGCTGTTGTCCGCCGCTCAGCTGCGACGGGAAGAGGTCCTTCTTGGCAACGATTCCGAAGCGATCGAGCGTATCCGCCACCATGGACTGCCGTTCGGACTTGCTGATGTTGCGATAAGACAGCGGAATGTCGAGGTTTTCCGCCACGGTCAAGTCATTGAGCAGGTGATACTGCTGGAACACAAAACCGATCAGCCCTTTGTGAAGCGCCATACGCTTCCGGCTATCAAGCGTATGCACAGGGTTGTCCGCGAGCCGATACTCGCCGCTCCAGTCGCCGTCGAGCATACCGAGCAGGGTCAGCAATGTGGACTTGCCGGCACCGGACGGTCCCATGATGGTGACGAACTCGCCGCGCGCGATATCGAGCGTGATCCGCCGCAACAGGTAGTGTCGGCCGAT
>JBEBIR010000111.1:0-8851 GCA_040080315.1 Gemmatimonas sp. | reverse complement strand
TGCGACGCGACCGCCGTGCCGTGGCCGATGTCGAGCGGAAGCGTGAAGCACGACATGCCCAGATCGAGAGCTGTCGGCTGGCGCTGGAGAACATGCGCCTTGACCTGGTGCGCCTGCGCACGGGAAACAGTTCATTGCAGAGCGTGACGTCGATTGCCGAGCAGGCGATGGCCTTGGCGCGCGACGTGGACATTGCGGTTGGCGCAGCCAGCGACGTCCGGGACGCGACGCGTCCGCGCGCGCAATCATCCGCCTGAACAACATGCGCTTGAGCGCCATGGCCCCGGGCGCTATGCGCGCCGTCGTCAGCGCATCATGAGCGAGATCTCGCGCGCCGACAAGAACGCGGCCGACGCCACCCAACTGCGCGACCGGGTTACGGCCGCGTTCGGCGACCAATATCTCATCGGTCCAGAAATCGGACGCGGCGGCATGGCGGTGGTGTATTCTGCGGAAGATCTGCGCTTGCAGCGACAGGTCGCGCTCAAGGTGTTGCCGCCGGATCTGGCGTTTCGCTCGGATGTGCGCGAGCGATTCGTGCGCGAAGCGCAAACAGCCGCGCGGCTCAATCATCCGCACATCGTGCCCATCTATGCGGTGCACGAGCATTCCGGGATGGTGTGCTTCGCCATGGGGCTGGTGACCGGCGAAAGCGTTGCCGCGCGATTGTTGCGCGAACCGCGACCGCCGGCCGAGTTCATTGCGACGACGTTGGAGCAGACGGCCGACGCGCTGGCGTACGCGCATGCCTGTGGAGTGGTACATCGCGACGTGAAGCCGGACAACATCCTGCTGGATCGCGACTCCGGACGCGCGATGGTGACCGACTTTGGCATCGCGCGCGCGGCGGAGAGCGGGTCGCGTCTGACGCAGACGGGTATTGCGGTTGGCACCCCCGCCTTCATGAGCCCCGAGCAGGCGACGGGAGATCGCGATGTCGATGGCCGCAGCGATCTCTACTCGTTGGGTGTCGTGGGGTACCTCATGCTGGCGGGTCGGCTGCCGTTTGAGGCGACCACGACGCCGGCCATGCTGGTAAAGCATGTCAGCGAAACACCGCCACCGATCTTGTTTGTGCGGCCGGACGCTCCCGGATCGCTGGTGTCAATTCTTGAGCGATGCCTGGCCAAACGTCCGGCCGATCGCTGGGACAGTGCGCTCGTCATGCGCGATGCGTTGCGACGCGTGCAGCGTGATGGCTCGCTGAAGATTCGGGGCGGTGGCTCGTCGCAGGTTCGAGCGGCGGCCGACTACTCGACGGCGCCGCGCGATCGCATCGTCGGTGAGTACGCCGACAAGGCGGGACATCGGTCGGAAGACTGGTCGCCCCGCGGCGTCTTCGAGCCAGCGCCGGCGCCGCGCCAGTTGCCCGCGCCTGCATCGCTGCCGCCCATGCCGCACTTCCCGCCACTGTCCCCGTTGGCCGACAGGGACGAGCAGCGCGAGTGGAAAGCGGCGCGACGCGACGCGCTGCGAGATTGGCGACACGCGGTCAAAGATCAGCGGCGCGCGACGCGCGACCACTGGCGAGACGGATTGGAATTCGGTGGCGCGTCGTACGGTGGTGCGATCCTTCCGGGTCGTTCTGACCAGGAGTTGATTGGCCGATTCAAAGGCCAGTTGGCATGGACGGCGGGCATGATCGTCTTCCTTGGAGTCATCAACGCCACAACCAGTCCGCAGTTTCCGTGGGCGATCTTCCCGGCGATGGGCATGACCATGGGTGCCATCGGCCGGTACAGCAAAATGCGCGCGCGCGGAATCACGTGGACACGCATCTGGGAGGAGGAACCTGACGCGCAGCGCGAGCCCACTGATGCGGCGGGACTGCTTCCCAGACCCCAGCGCATTGCGCGCGCGGCGCGGGCGTTCAAACGGCATTTCAAGTGGCTCGTGGCAAGCGCCGCGACCGCTGGAGTCAGTTTCGCGATTGGCGGCACATTCAATCTCGATCCGATGATCGTGCCGTTCGTGGCGGGCTTGATTGGCAGCGCCGTCAGTGCGCAACTGCTCATTGTGGACTTTGTCCGACTCCGTCGATTCGGTGTCACACCCAGCGAAGCGCTCGGCGACGGATGGAAGGAAATCGCTGCGGTGGCCGATGATCGACCACGCTATATGCAGCTCAATGAGTTGCTGGAACGCGTCGCCGGCCCGTCCGTGCTCATGTCGTCGCACGGAGAAACCGTGCGCAGCGCCGTCGATGATCGCATGACGATCAAAGACACCGCGTCGCGATTGTCGGACGCAGACAAGGCGATGGTTCCTGATGTCGAACCGACCGCTGACGCGCTGCTCGAACGCATCGGGGCGTTGGCCAGCGGCCTTGAGCGACTGGAGCGCGATGTCCCTGGCGATGCGATCGCACAGTTGGACGCGCGCATCGCGACAGCGCAAGCGGAGCCCGAGAACGCGCCCGACCACGAGCGGCGATTGTCGCTATTGACGCGACAACGGTCGTCGCTGCAGGAGCTGGTGGATCGTCGCGCGACCATGCAACGCCAGTTGGAGAGTGCGTCGATGGCACTGCGTTCGCTGCGCTTCGACATGGTGAAGCTGCGCACGCTTGGCGTCGGTGCGGCCATTGGCGATGTCACCAGCGCAACGCAGGAAGCACGCGCATTGTCGTTGGACATCGGGCGGGCGCTCTACGCCGCCGAAGAAGTGCGAAAGCTGTAATCAGCGCGTCAACAGCTCGGCGACGAGTGTGCCCAGGCGATCGGGTGCTTCCTCAGGCGCAATGTGCGCGACCCCGGGAATGCGCTCTACCACCAGATTGCCCGTCGACGCGGCTTCGAGATGTGCCACCAGACGTTCGGTGCGGGTGTTGGACAACCACGGATCGAGCGTGCCGACGGCGAGCGTCACGGGACATCGAATGGCTCCCGGCTGCAGCACTGGCGCCGCGTCGCCGCGTGACTCTCGCAGGGCGCGCAACTGCGCGCAGGCCGCATCGCGACCTTCACGCGTACGAAATGTCTTGAGATACAGGTCGAGCGAGTGCGCGCCGATGTCACGATGCGCGTAGGCGGGCAGCAGCGCTGAGTGAATGGCGGAAGCGAGCCAGCCGGGAGAGAGTCGTCGCCACACGGGAACCAGCGCAGCGAGTCGCGAGATTCGTGCGCTGACCAGCGCATCGGACGGTGACGCGGCGAGCAACGTGGGATTGACCAGCGCCAGCCGCGCCACGCGCTCGGGGGACTGGTGCGCTACGAGCGCGGCGACCGCGGCACCCACACCATGCCCGACCAACGACGCGATGGGGACACCCATCACGTCCAATAGTTGCGAGAGACGCGCGGCATGTGCCGCCACGGTCATGCGTGCACGACCCGGCGGGTCACTGCGTCCGTGGCCCAACAGGTCCAGCACCAACACGCGATGACCCTTGGGCAATCGCGGCAGAACATCTTGCCAAAGATGCGAGGACAGGAAACACCCATGGATCAGCACGATCGGCTCACCGGCACCGCGCGAACCAAACGCATAGCAGTACACTCGGACCCCGGACAGATCGACGAATTCGCCGCGCATCAGGAGGCAGCCGACGATTGGAGAGCGACGTGCCGAGATTGGACAGTCATAGGATGCCGCAATCTCGGAGTGACGAGCGGAAACGACAACGGGGACGCCCGAAGGTGTCCCCGTTGTCCTTAGCCGTTCCGCTTACGCGGAACCGGCAAGCGGCTTAGAAACCGCCGCGACCGCGACCAACCGGCATGGCCGCCACGTTCGCATCAAACTTGGTCTTGTCAGCATCGGTCGTAAGCAGGGCCTTGAGAGCCGCATTGCGCTCGGCGGTCAACTTCGCACGCTGCTCGCCCATCGCGGCCATGTCACCACCTCCGGCACGGGCGGCGGTCATCATCTCTGTCTGCTTCGTGGTGAAGGCGATCAGGATCGTGTCGACTTTGGCCGAGACCGCGGGCGTCAGAGTGATCTCCTTGAACAGCTGATCCTTCGTGCGCGCGAGGCGCTGCTCGGGAGTCATCTGCTGTCCGCCACCGCCACCGCCACCACCCTGCGCGTACACGGGAGCTGCGATCGCGAGCGAAGCTGCGGCCACGAGAATGCGAAGGGAAGTCTTCATCGGATTTTGATTCCTATGGTCGGGTCGTTCAGCACGGACGCTCACGCGGTCGCGTGGCAGCATGTGCTTCGGAAGTTAGACGCAATACCCCAGAGAAACGTTAGGTCTCGCGGTTCGCGTGATGCACGTTACGGAGACGGGAGACGGGAGACGGGCCGTACGGTCGAGGTCGCTACAAAACAGTGCAAAATGACCGGTCAGACTCTAGCGAAATGCTGTATCCCCTGTAAGATAGCCCGCTGTGACGGCCCCCTCCTCGCCTTCGGCTCCCGACGTACCACCCAGTCCGCGCGCGTCGTCGCCTGCGGCCGTCGGAGCGCAGGCTCCGGCAGCCGGGCTGTCGGCGGGCGAGTCGCTCCTTGGTTCGATTCCGGCACCGCCGCCGCCTCCACCGCCCCCGCCACCAGCGGCGTCGTTCGCCATTGGATGGATCCTCGACAAGGGGTCGTCCGCCGTCCAGTATCGCGCGGTTGTCGATGTCGCCAGGCCGGAACCACTCCCGCCCCTGACACGGGTGCCGCTGGGATCGAGACAGGGATGGCACCTGCTGCTGATGCAGGATTCGGATGGAACCTGGCCCGCGGGGATGCTGACCGTGCCAAAGGGGCTCGACATGGTGGGCGTGGGCACGATCCCGGCCTATCGTCGGCTTATCGAGTTGGGCTGGGATGTGGAGAGTCCCGGCATGTCGGCCACCAAACGCCTGCTGTTCCGGTTGTTGGCCGAAGACGAGGATCCGAGTCTCTTAGCGGAGTTGATGCCCGCCGAAATGGATGAGGATTTGATTCGTCGTGGTCGACTGCTCCTGCGCGAGGCGGCCGCCGCCGCACTGGCACAGGCCGGCTATGAAAACGATCCGCGGTTGCGCGGTGCCGCTCGGCGTTTGACAGACCGTGTCGGGAACTACCTCAAGTCCCCGCTCGCGCAGAAGCCTTGGATGCGCCTCGGCAATCAGCATGTGCTGCCGGCCGAGGTGGCCGCGCCATCATTTCATACGTTGCTGATGCTGGCGCACATGCCGCTCTTCCGCACCGAGAATCACGAGGTGATGGACCGCCTGTTCACCTATCTGACGCAGCCATGGCCGCGTCAGCTGATTGTGCAGCAGGTCGGTCCGCATCTCATTGAGCAGCCGCACCTGGTCATGGGCGACTTCCTGGCCACGCGAAACACGATGGACGCGGACATGCCGTCGGCGCTGGCTTGGCTCGAGATCATGGCACGACTCGGCTTTCTCAAGAAGCACGAAGGCTGGCAACGGCTCTTTGATCGGCTGCTGGACGATCGCGACCGCAAGGGTGTTTGGCATCCACCGCGTTCGGTGGTCATGCCGGAACGTGTTCCGGCATGGTCGTGGCCAGTGATGCCGCTGGACGATCACGCCGATCTCGCGCACGCCACATCGGTGGATGTGACGTTCCGGCTGGGTCTGATTGCGCGTCTGTCAGGGCGAGGCGTCGAGCTGATCTGAGGGGCAATTGCCCGCGCAGGCCATGGGCCGATTAGCTTTCGGCCAAACACATGACTGCAACAGAACTCGAAATCTCCCTCGTCGAACCGACGTTCGCCGAACTGGGCTTGGCCCAGCCGTTGCTTGATGCCCTGCACGATGCCGGCTACGAGCGCCCGACGCCCATTCAGCGCGACGCCATTCCGATCGCGCTGAAAGGCCGCGACTTAATAGGACTGGCGCAGACCGGCACGGGAAAGACCGCCAGTTTCACGCTGCCTATCGTCAATCGCCTGTTGGGTGGACCTCGACGCACGCGAGTCCTGATTCTCACTCCGACCCGCGAGTTGTGCCTGCAGGTGGAGGAAAGTTTCCGGAAGTACTCCAAGTACGCGCCGGTCGACGTGATTCCGGTGTTTGGCGGCGTTGGCTATGAGCCGCAGGAAAAGGCGCTGCGCCGTGGTGTCGACGCTGTCGTGGCGACGCCAGGTCGATTGCTGGACCATCTCGAGAAGCGCAACGTCGACTTCTCGTACCTTGAGACGCTCGTGCTGGACGAAGCCGATCGCATGCTGGACATGGGTTTCGCGCCGCAAATCAACCGAATCATCGAGCAGATCCCGCGCTATCGACAGACGCTGCTGTTCAGCGCGACGATGCTGCCGGAAGTGGAAGCATTGGCCCGGAAATATCTTCGCAAGCCGGTTGTGGTGCAGGTTGGGCGCCGATCGTCGGCTGCGACGACCGTGACGCACGCCGTGTATCCGGTGCCTCGACAGCGCAAGAACGAACTGCTGGTGCACTTACTGAAGGAACGCGATCACGAATCGGTGCTGGTGTTTTCACGGACGAAGAGCGGCGCTGATCGGGTTGTCCACGACTTGCAACGCGCCGGTATCGACGCGGGTGCCATGCATGCCGACAAGTCGCAGAAGGATCGAATCAAGGCACTTGAGGACTTCCGGAGCGGCAAGTTGCGTGTGCTGGTTGCGACGGACATTGCCCAGCGTGGGCTCGACATTTCCGGCATCACGCATGTCATCAATTACGACGTGCCGCAGCAGCCCGAGGACTATGTGCATCGCATCGGTCGGACGGGTCGCGCGGCGTCGACGGGTGACGCGTACACGTTCATGTCGGCCGAAGAGATTGGCATGGTGCGTACCATCGAGCGCATGATCGGTCAGGAGATTCCGCGGGTGAGTGTCCCCGGTTTCGATTTCGGCACCACCGCAGCCGGCTGACACATCTGATCGGCGTGTCTTCATCGTTTGACGCGTCCGAGTCGTGACACCGTAAGGGTGTCGCGACTGGCCCCACGAGACACAATCACGCGCAGGTTGGCGGCGCCGTAGCCAAGCCCCGAGGGCAGGTACGCCATCGAGTCGCGGGTGGTGACCAGCTGCACTGCGCTGGGACCGAGTTCGAGCCGAGCGAGCGTGTCGGTTCCGGCGTGGACGACGATGCGGTGTTGGGTCATGTCGAGGCGGACCGCGGTGCGGGTGCCTGTCGCCGTCGCCCGATCGCGTGCGAGGGCGAAGAGTTCAGCGACTTCGCGTGCCGCGCCGTGCACGGTGGCTGTGTCGCGGAGGCGCACGCCGCTGCTGACGCCGGCCGAGATGATGATGCCGAGGATGAGGAGGAGGATGACTTGTTCGATGAGGGTGCTGCCGGGGCGTGCGCGCATGGGTGCCAAGATTGCGCGGGGCCGTTCGAAGTGCATAACCTTCCTGTCGCGACCCCAGTGATTTCCATGCGTGACTCTTAACCGGCGGCGTTGATGCGTCACTCCGAACTGCACCTTGCTGCACCGCGCACCGATAACCGTCGGCGGGCGATCGCCAGACTGGTGACGCTGCAAACGATTGCGGCGATCGGATTTTTCGTGACCAGCTGTTCGGTCAGTATCCCCACGTCGGGCACCAGTGTATCCTCGGGACAGGCGATACTGGACCTGGAGTCTGCCGTGCTGCAGTTGCGGGAGGATCACGCACTGTTGCAGGCGCAGATTGATTCGCTGCGGGAAGTGACGGCGTATCAGGATACCATCGTCCGTCAACTCGCGAACCTGTCGAACGTCGTTGTGCGTCCATCGTCATCGACGGTTCCCTGACGCTTCTTTGACCCAAGACTTTTCTGCTATGCGCATCGCGATTTCCACCGGTGGCGGCGACGCACCCGGGTTGAACGCTGTCATCCGTGCGGCGGTCCTTTCGGCGCGCACGCGCGGTTGGGACATACTGGGCATCAAGCGCGGCTATGCCGGATTGATGGGTGACGATGACGTGATTCCGTTGACGGTCGATTCCGTGAAGGGGATTGGCGGACTGGGGGGGACGATATTGGGCACGACCAACCGCGGCAGTCCGTTGGCGTATCCGGTGAAGCAGCCTGACGGTTCGTATAAGGAGGTGGACCGTTCAGAAGAACTGATTGCGAACGCGCGCAATCTGGGTATCGAGGCGATCATCTCGATTGGCGGCGACGGGTCATTGAAAATCGCGTCGCAGTTGGCGGCGAAGGGCATGCGCATTATTTGCGTGCCGAAGACGATCGACAACGATGTGCCGGGAACCGTGACCACGTTCGGATTCGACACCGCCGTCAACACCGCGATGGAGGCGATCGACAAGCTGCACACGACGGCGGAGTCGCACGATCGCGTGATGGTGCTTGAGGTGATGGGGCGCGAGGCCGGGTTTATCGCGTTGCACGCGGGTGTGGCGGGAACGGCCGATGTGATTCTCATTCCCGAAATCGCGTGGGAGATCGAGAGCGTCTGTGACAAGATCCGGGCGCGCGATGCGGCTGGGCGGCGCTTCAGTATTGTGGTGGTAGCCGAGGGGGCGAAGCCCAAGGGTGGGAAGGAGTCGATCATCGGCGCCTCACTGCCGGGCCAGGAGCGTCGGCTGGGGGGGATCGCGGAACGGCTCGGATTCGAGATTCAGAAGCGCACGGGCAAGGAGGTGCGCTCAATGACGTTGGGACATTTACAGCGCGGCGGATCGCCAACTGGATATGACCGACTGCTGGCCACGCGATTCGGCGCGGCGGCGGTGCAGGCGGTGGCGGACAAGCAGTGGGGGCACATGGTGGCGTTGCAGTCGCCGCACCTGGTGTGCATTCCGATAGACGAGGTGCTGCGGGAGACGAAGCGGGTCGATCCGACGCATGATGTGGTGCAGGCGGCTCGGATGACGGGAATCTCGTTTGGGGACTGAGGACTGAGAACTGAGAACTGAGAACTGAGTACTGAGTGTCCCCCCTTGGTGACGCCGGTGTCCGGCTTCAGGGCCGTTTCGCTGGCCGAA
>JBEBIR010000803.1:0-1919 GCA_040080315.1 Gemmatimonas sp. | reverse complement strand
GTACCAGCACCCAGTACAGCAGCGTGGCTCCCAACATGACCCAGAGGCCCGGCAATCCCAGCGGGACCAGCAGCAGACTGCCCAGCAATGTGGCCGCAAGGAGGATCAGGGCCAGCGTCGGCGCAACAGAAATGTCCATGCCGCTCCTACGTTGGCAGCACTCCGGCCGATTCAAGCCGCGCACGAATCGTAGCCAGCTCGTCGGCCGAAACCGGCAGCAACGGGCTCCGCGGAGCGCCGCCGCGCAATCCAACCAGCGTCATGGCCGCCTTGATTCCAGCCGGACCCATCGCTCCTCCAATATCCGATGCGATCGGCGCTAAACGCACCTGCATTGCGGCCGACTCGGCCACTCGTCCGGCACGCGCTGCGTCGTACATCAGGCGAACGGCAGGCCCCGCATACAGACCGATCGCTAGAATGGCACCGGACGCCCCCGCGTTGAGCGCCGGCACCACGGTCGCGCCGCTGCCCGTCATCACCCGAAACGTTGGACTCTGCGCTTCCAGATATTGCGCCAACACCGGCAGATTGCCCGCGCTGTCCTTCATGCCGATGACGTTGGGATGCTGCGCCAATTCCTGCACCAGCGCCGGCGACAGCACCACATGCGCGTACACAGGAATGTTGTAAAGCATAATCGGTAACGGACTGGCGTCGGCGACCGCGCGAAAGTGCGCCAGCAGCGCCCCCTCCGTCATCCGTTTCAGGAAGTAGTGCGGCGAAACGACCAGCGCCGCGGTCGCGCCCGCCGCCTTCGCGTCATGCGCACGCGAGATGGTTTGCCTCGTACTCTCCGAGCCAATCCCCGCCAACATCCACTTGTCGGCCGGAATACGCTCACGCGCCCAGCCCAACAACGCGCGCCGGTCGTCGTCATCAAGCAAGGCCGACTCGCCGCTGGACCCGGCGACCAATACGCCGTCGACCCCATGGGCCAAATGCGCGTCGAGATTAAACTGGAAAGCCGCGCGATCCAGATCGCCGCGCGCATCGAAGGTCGAGACGGCAGGCACCATAAGCCCGCCCAGCGTAAGTGCAGTCATGCTGGAAAATAGTACTGAGTACTAAGTACTGAGTACTCAGTACTCTGTTATCCCCCGAACAGACTCTCGAACCCCGAACCAAACACCGTGTCCTTCCCCAATGGACTGGGACTTGTCACCGCCACGTGCGATGTTGGACTGGTGGCCATCGGAGGCAGTGCGGTACCCGTGCCCAGTGGATTCGACTGAAGCCCCGCGGCGCGGGCATTTTCATCGGCGCGATTGGGCGGCGCTGACGGTTTGGCCCCGGCCACCGCGCGATTCTTCATCGGCGTTTTGCGCCCTTTGCCCATGCGGAAGCCCAATTCAAAGTCGGCTGGGCGCGTCGCCGCGCCAAGCGCCACTTCAAACGCCACCTCACCGCTCGTCACCAGTTCCGTGAGATGCTGATCGAACGTCTGCATCCCATACTGCGCGCCGTCGGTGATGTAGTCGCGGATCTCGCTGATGCGGTTCTCGGAAATCAGGTCGCGAATCGTCGGCGTCACCACCATGACCTCCGCCGCGACGGCGCGACCCTGTCCGCTCGCCCTTGGCATCAGGCGCTGCGACACCACCGCGTGCAGCGTCTCGGCCAGGCGGATACGCACCACCGTTTGCTCGTCGGGCGGAAACATTGCGACGATTCGCATGATGGTGCTTTGCGCATCGGGAGTGTGCAGCGTCGAAATGAGCAGATGGCCGGTCTCCGCCGCTTTCATCGCGGTATCGATCGTCTCCGGATCGCGCATCTCACCAATCAGGATCACGTCAGGATCCTGACGCAGTGCGGCGCGCAGACCCATCCGAAAACTGTCGGTGTCGATCCCCACTTCGCGTTGCGTCACCGAACTCTTGATGTCCGTGTGAATGAACTCGATCGGGTTTTCGAGC
>JBEBIR010000802.1:0-1924 GCA_040080315.1 Gemmatimonas sp. | reverse complement strand
GTCCGGGGACTTCCCCATCGTCCTCGCCACCATCGATTCGATGGACGGATTGTCAACACTGCGAGACCTCTTCGTCGCGCACGGATACTGGCGTCGTCGCGGACTGACGGTCGATCTCGTCGTCATCAACGCGCACGCGCACGACTACCTGCAGGAGCTTCGCGACGCGATCGCGGAGGTGATGGTGGCCGCGAATGACGCGTCGCTGCTGGAGGCGGCCGGCGGCGTGTTCGTGCGTCGTCGCGACGGCTTCGACGCCGACGATTGGCTGATGCTGTCCGCCACCGCGCGCATCCACGTGGCCTGCGACGGTCGTTCGCTGTCGCGCGTGTTGGCGAGCGCGGACGCCGCGATGGAGGCAGCCGTCGGAGAGTCGATGGTCGCGCCTCCGCGGGCGCTCGAACGCAGCACACCACTGGTTGTACCAGCGATCGGCGCGACAGTCGAACGCGGTCGGCCGCTGGCGGCCATCGTCTCCGCGCTGCGGCCACTCGTTGCCCCACTGCTGCCGCGCGGGTCCCGGTACCGCGACGCGGTCCCAGGCGCCGTCTTTGCCGTGGAGCCGCTCCTGTTTGACAACGGAATCGGCGGATTGGACGCCCAAGGCCACTACTGCATGATCATCGACGATGATCGCCTGCCGCCAGCACCATGGGTCAACGTGATAGCCAATCCGCTGGGTGGATTTCTGGTGTCCGAACGCGGATCGAGCTGCACGTGGGCCGAGAATGCGTACTTCTATCGGTTGACCCCGTGGCACAACGATCCGGTTACGGACCCGTGTAGCGACGTGCTATACCTGCGCGACGGTGACAGCGGGGACGTGTGGAGTGCCACGCCGGCACCGGTGCGCAGTGACGCGCCCTATCGCGTGCGGCATGGTCCGGGTCGTTCCACGTTCGAGCACGACCATGACGGCATCAAGACCGAACTGACACTGGGCATGGCGGATGACGCGGCGGTCAAGGTGTCCCTGCTGCGCATCAGCAATGCGTCGGATCGCTCGCGTCGACTCACGGTTACGGCGTTCGTTGAGTGGACGCTTGGTGCGCGCCGCGCCGAGACGCAGTATCAGGTGCGCACGCGCTATCTGGCCGAGGAACATGCGGTGATCGCGCAGAACCACTTCGATCCCATCTTTCGTGACTGGACCGCGTTCCTCGCCACCAGTGAAGTCGTCACCAGTTACTCGGCAGATCGCCAGACCTTTATCGGCCGCAACGGGAATCTGTCCAACCCCATTGCCGTGTCGCGCGAGCCGCTGGATGGCACCACGGGCGTGGGGCTTGATCCATGCGGTGCCCTCCAGATGCAGATGTTGCTCGCGCCCGGTGAGTCGCGCGAGCTGACCGTGCTGCTGGGCGCCGCACGCACGGAGGCCGAAGCGAAGGTGACGCTCGCGCGCCTGCGCCTGCCGGCACACGCGCGAAGCGCCATAGCGCAGTCACTCGTGGGCTGGCAGAAGCGATTGGGCGTGGTCAGCGTTCGCACGCCAGACCCGGCGTTCGACGCCATGATCAACACGTGGACGCTGTATCAAGCCCTGGCATGTCGCATGTGGGCACGCATGGGACTCTACCAAAGCAGCGGCGCCTATGGATTCCGTGATCAGCTGCAGGATGTCATGGCGTTTGTGTACGCGGAACCCGCCCTCGCACGCGCACACATCCTGCGCGCGTCGGCTCGACAGTTTGTCGAGGGCGACGTGCAGCACTGGTGGCATCCGCATAGCGGCCGCGGTGTGCGCACACGGTTCTCCGACGACCTGGCCTGGCTGCCGTATGTGGTCGATCACTACGTGCGGGTCACCGGTGATGCGTCGGTGCTTGACGAGTATACGCCGTTCCTGTCCATGCGCGCGCTGGAACCGCACGAGCACGAGCTCTACGATCTGCCGCTCGTGACCGAGGAGCATGGGAGCGTG
>JBEBIR010000110.1:0-8874 GCA_040080315.1 Gemmatimonas sp. | reverse complement strand
CGATCGATCAGCAGGTTGTACGGATCGATCCCGGCGCGTGCCGGTTTCGTCGGCACCGTGAATTCGTAACGTGCCGTGCCGGTGCTCACCTTGACCTTGCGAACAGCGAGCGGTGCACCAATTCGTGCGCCGGCTTTCGCCTCGGCGAACACGCCGACATCGACGTAGTCATTCATCGGAACATCCGTCTCGGTGCCCAGCGAATCGGCTCGCAGCTTCTTGGCCGAGACGGTGAGCACAACATCGTACGTCCCGTCGGCGCGCTTGGTGGATGAAACGCTGTCGGCCTTCACGTCCCAGAGCGTGATCGTTTCGAAGTAATCGTCGACCGCCGGCTGCATCGAGTCGGGCGTCGCGGCGCGGATGTGCCTCATCAGGTCAACCGTGGTGGAATACGGGGGCCCGGCGAAGCGACCTTCGTCGAGATAGGCGCGGATCGCACCGTGTAACGCCGGTTCTCCAATCAGATCTCGCAGGGCGAACAACGCCAGTGAGCCCTTTTGATAGTGGATGTATGCCTGATTGTCCACGCGAACGAGCGGTCGTTCGCCCTTCGTCTCGCCAGAGCGGCCGCGCAGGTACCGATCGAGCTCGGCCCGCAGAAACTTCTGGGTGAAGGGACGTCCATGCAGCTTCTCGGTGACCACCAGCGCGGCATACTCGGACAGCGACTCGGACAGCATCGCGGAGCCTTCGACGCCTGCCGCCATGCGTTGGTACGGGAACCACTGGTGGGCGATCTCGTGCGCCGTCACGAAGTACGGCAGGTCGGTGTCCTCGACCGACGAACTGTCCACGCGCGCCACAAAGCCGATGCCTTCCGAATACGGCACGGTGTTGGGGAACGACTGCGCGAAGCCGGCATAGCGGGGAAACTCGAGAATGCGCAGTTGGCGATGTTGATACGGGCCGAACTCGCGCGTGAAGTATTCCAGCGATGCCTTCGACGCCGCAATCATGCGTTGCACATTGAAGGCATGATTGGCGTGGTGATACACCTCGATCGCGACCTCTCCCCACGCATCGCGCGTCACGGTCCACCGCGCCGAGAGCACCGAATAGAAGTTCGGGATCGGTGCGTCCATCACGTAGTGGAAGTATCGGCGTCCGTTTTCAGTCCACTCTTTGCGCAGGTAGCCCGGTGCCATGGCGATCTGATCAGGATCAGTGCTCACCACCGCATCGAAACGGATAAAATCGGCATCGGCCAGGAAATCCTGCTTCTGCAACGCCGCGCTGTCGGTGCGTGGCTTCGCCCGTCGCGCCGGCGGCAGTTTGTACTTGCGACGCAGTTCGTCGCTCGACAGCTCGCTGCCGTCCTGATATCCAATCGATGGAAACTTCCCGCGATTGAAGAACGTGCCGTTCGCGTTGAGCGATCGCTCCGGCTGACCATTCGGAAATCCCTGAACGGCAAAACGCTGCACCACGCGCAGCCTCAGACTGTCCCCCGGCGCGAGAGGGGTGTCAAGGCGCAGCAGATGCACGCCGAACAGGCTGTCGGTTGCCAGCGTGCGGAACGGACGATCGAATTCGAGCGAGTCGACGAACACATGCAGGTCGCTCGCCGTGGTCGGAAGCGCGACGTACATAGTGTCGATCGGTCGCGCGTGCCGATTCACCATCGTGATCGATGTCGCCGCGCGCGCGCGTTCACGCGAGGGTTGCAGATCGACCTGCAGCGACACCGCGACGACTTTGGGTAGCGCCAGCGTCTCATGGCGGCGCCAGGTCTGTTCGTAGGTCACTTGCCGGGCCTCGCCCGCCTTTCGGTGGTCGTACCGATTCACCACGCTGGCGTTGTAGTAGAACAATCCGCCGAACGCGCCGGCGCCCAGCGTGCCGCCGGCCAGCGCGAATCGCGTGCCGCGAGTCAGCCGACTGCGTACACGCGACGACCACGACCGCGACGTGGTGCCCCGCTGCCACGTCAGGTATGCGAACGCCGTCAGCAGCATGCCGATCGACGCCCAGTAGCCATGCACGCTGGCGAACGCGCGCAGGTAGGGTCCCGCGCCGTTCAGATCTGTCCAGGTCATCAACGGCGTCCCGCCGATCTGCATCAACCGATAGGTCCATCCCAGATTGTTGAGCGCGATCGTGGCGACCCAGACCACAATCATGACGACGTGACCGATCGGCTTTCTGGGCACCAGTGACTGCACGAGAAAGGCGAGCGCCACCATCGACAGCCACCCGGGGAAATCGGTGCCGTACACATAGAGCAGATACACCGGCACGTCGATCGACCGCAGTCCCTTCGCCACCTGGACGATCATTCCGCCCAGCATGCTGACGGTGGCAAACGCGAACAGCAGCAGGATCATCGCCGACATCTTTCCCAGCATGACGCTGGCAGTCGCCACCGGTGCGGCGTCGAGCACTTGATCGAGTCCCACCTGCCGCTCGCGCCACACCAGTTCTCCGGCGTAGAACGTGAGCAGCACCAGCATGAACAGTGACGCGCCGCCGACGGCGGCCTCCGCCACCATCCAGCTCATCGGCCAGCTGCGAGACTGCCCAGTCTGATCGGCGTACACGGCGCCCATCACCACGTTGATCAGGCCGATCACCGCGATAGCCATGAATGGTGTTGAGCGCAGGAGTGAGCGCGCGTGAAACCAGGTGACGCTGCGCCAACCGGCCAGCAGCGACGGCGCCGGATGCGCGCGCCCCCGCAGCTGCGGCGCCACCACTGTCGCCGTCGAGACCGCCGTCTTCGCGGCGCGTTGCCGACGCCGCAGCGCGCGCGGCGACTTCTCAAGTCGCACGAATCGGAACGTGATCACCAGCAGCACCGCACCGATGGAAGCCCAGAGCAGCCGGTTTGCCCCGAGGAATCCGGCCAACGGGATCAACTGCGTGTTTTTCTCTGCGGGCGTCCAGTAGCGTGTCACCAGGTCGAAGGACCGCATGGCGAACGGATCAATCAAGTTGGCCAATTGATCGCGATCGAGCGTGCGCACGAGATCGTCGGCGATCGAGTAGCCAACAAGCAGGAGGATGCCGGCGACGTACACCGAGAATGCGCTGCGGGTGAGTGAACCGACCGCGAACAGCATCGCACTCAGGAAGAACACGCCCGGCACCACGACGATCAGATATGGATGGACGTAGTGCCACAGATTGATGGCCTGCAATGTTTCCGGATCGACCCACGGCATGACGGACCCAAGCAGCGAGCCCAGTGGCAGCGCCAGGAACACCAGCAGCATCGCGAGAAACGCGGCAAGGAACTTGGCACCGAGATACCCGCGCCGCGTGATGCGGGTGGTGAACAGCAACTCATGCACTCCCGCGTCGAAGTCGCGCAACACGGCCGAGCCCACCAGCGCACTGGTGATGATTTGCCCGATCGCCAGCACGATCCCATAAACCTGCGACAGCACGAAGGGGCTGTTCTTTTTCACTTTGCCTAACGCCGGGCCTACGATCACTGCCTCAGTGCCGATCGCGAAGAACGCGATCAAAAAGATCGTCGCCATGTACAGCCACGTCGTGGGGCGTCTGAGGTGACTGCGCAGTTCAAAGGCGAACAGCGATCGAAACATCAGGCCTCCACGGGCACATGCCCGCCGGAGACGGTCGCCAACCGGTGGAAGTAGACGTCCTCGAGATCCGGCTCGACCGCCACAAAACCGTCGCCTGGATCCGATTCGGCGAAGATATGCAACACCGTATCGCCCGCCGACAGCTTGCTGGAGATCACCTGATACTGTGCCTTGTAGGCGTCGGTTTGCGACCGCGCGACGGTGCGACGCCAGATGCGTCCGCGCACCTCGTCGATGATGCGTTCGGGCACACCCTGCACCACCACCTCGCCCTTGTTGATGATCGCCATCTGCGAGCACAATTCGCGCACGTCGTCCACGATGTGTGTGGAGAGGATCACCACGACATCCTCACCGATGTCCGCCAGGAGATTCAGGAAGCGATTGCGTTCGGTAGGATCAAGGCCTGCGGTCGGCTCGTCGACAATGAGCAGCTTCGGGCTGCCAATCAGCGCGATGGCAATGCCCAGTCGCTGTTTCATGCCGCCTGAGTAGCCGCCAACGCTTTTCTTCCGCACATCGTGGAGATTCACCTGTTGCAACAGCGACGCCACGAGGTCTCGCCGCTCTCCGGTCGCCGTGACACCCTTGAGCGTGGCGAAATGATCGAGGATGGCGTCCGCGGGCATGTTGGGATACAGACCGAACTCCTGCGGCAGATACCCGAGCACTTCGCGCAGACGTTCCGGTTGCGCCAACACATCGATATCGCGAAATCGCACCGACCCGCTGTCTGGCGGCTGCAGTGTCGCGATCGTCCGCATCAGCGTCGACTTGCCGGCGCCATTGGGTCCGAGCAATCCAAACATTCCCGGCGGGATCGTCAGCGTGACATCGGAGAGCGCCTTGACGCCATTGGCGTAGGTCTTCGACAGATGATCGATCACTAAGGTCATGGCGGGAATGGCGGGCGGGGGGGCGTCGTGGAGCGCAGGCGCGCATGCACGAGATGGTTTCGCTCAGGGGAAGGTACGGCCGGAACGGCAACTCGCGAGGTTGCGCGCGGTGGCAAGGCCGTTCAATCCACCACAAGGGTCACAAAGGACACAAAGAAAGACGTTTGTTCTAGTGTCCGATCGGTCCGAACCGAAACAGACTCCACGGCCAGGCGGCGGCGCCAGGCTCCGTGCCTTCGAGATACCACTCGGTATAGCGGCGATCTGCTGGTGTCGATGCATCGGCTGGCTTGCCGCTCTGGCGATCGACGTCAACACCAAGCACTCCCGGTGGCGGCGTCCACACGCCACTCGCGCGCGACCCGTACACTCCAGCAAGGATGTCACCAGCGATTGGCGCGGCCAACGTGCCACCAACCGCCCCCGGTGCGATCATACTCGGTCGATCGAATCCAATCCATACACCGGTCACCAACTCCGGCGTCATACCGACAAACCACACATCCGTATTGTCGTTGGTCGTTCCGGTTTTCCCCGCCACCGCGATCCGGGACGGTACAATCCTGCGCAGTGCCGTCGCCGTGCCGCGGGTCACGACATCCTGCATCATGTCGCGCACGATGAACGCGATACGCGCATCCATGGCCGGCGGTGACGAGGCGACGGGAGGCGCGTACACGATGCGCCCGGTGCGGTCTTCAACGCGCACGATGAACCGCGGAGTCACCGCAACTCCGCCATTGTCAAACGTGGCGTACGCGGCGACGAAGTCGAGTGGCTGTACCACCGAGGCACCCAGGGCACTCGACGGATACGGAGCGATCGGGGCGCGCAGTCCCGCCCGCCGCGCAAGCGCAATGACCGAATCCATGCCGACGCCGATTGCCAACTGCACGGCGACCGGATTGCGCGACCGCGTGAGCGCTTCGCGCATCGTGATCGCGCCAAGGAACTCGTTGTCGGCGTTGGCGGGGCTGTACACCTGGCCGTTCTGCAGTCGGATGCGCAGCGCCGTATCGGCCACCATGCTGCTGGCCGTCATCCCCTCGGCGAGTGCTTGTGCATAGACAAACGCCTTGAATGAGGAGCCCGGCTGGCGGTTGCCATCGACCGCGCGATTGAACGATGAGCGCGCGTAGTTGCGTCCACCGACCAGCGCGCGCACATCACCGGTGAACGGGTCGAGCACCACCGCGGCACCCTCAAGGCACGCCTGCACTTTCGCACCTGCCATCTTGCTGGAGTCAATCACCGATCCCGCGGCGCAGCGAACACCGCGAAATCCGGGTCGCGTCTCGATGTCATCCAGGCCGCTCGAGACCGCGGTCTGCGCAATCGCTTGCGTCGATGCGTCGATTGTGGTGTGAATGCGGTACCCGCCCTGCGTGACGGGAACTCCCGCGCGTTCGGATTGCACACGCACGACGTCCACGACCCATGGTGCCGGCGCATTGGGCGTGGTCACCGTGCGAATCGGTTCACGCTGCGCCGCGTCGCGCTGCGCCGTCGTGATGTATCCCTGGCCGGCCATCAGCGCGAGCACGGTATTCCGCCGCACCCGGTTGCGTTCGGGATAGCGCGTGGGATCGTACTGCACGGGGCTTTTCGGCATGGCCGCCATCGACGCGGCTTCCGCCAGTGTCAGCTCAGACGCCGCCTTCCCGAAATACTGACGGGCGGCCATCTCGATGCCAAACGCCCCGCGCCCGAACGAGATCTGATTGAGAAATGCCTCGAGGATCTGCTCTTTGTTGTAGTGCTTCTCCATTTCCCGCGCCGCCTGTTGCTCGCGCAGTTTGCGTCCCGGCGACACATCGCGGCGATCAATCAGATCGGGATGCATGTTGCCGACCAACAGTTGGGTGATCGTGCTGGCACCGCGAAGGTTGCCGGTGGTCACCGCGTCCTTGAGGGCGCCGGCGATGCCCACCAGATCCACGCCGTCGTGCTGATAGAAGCGTTTGTCCTCAACCGCCACAAAGGCCTGGCCGACGTGCTTGGGCAGCGTGCGGATGGACACGCTCAGGCGTCGCTCCTTGCCGAGGAGGCCAATGATCGAGCCCTCGCGTCCCAGCACCAGCGACACTTGCGGGGGCGTGATGATCTGCCAGGCCTCGCCCGTGCCCGCCGGTGGCTGCGGAACGGCCGCCTGCGCAGAGAGCGTGTCACTCAATGCACCGAGACCAACGAAGAACGCGGCAGTCAGCGCCCGCTCGATGTGGGCGCGAATTCGCAGGCGCAATGTGCGGGGGCGCCCGCCCGAGTGCTGGCGTGGGGATGGTAAAGACGACATGACCACGCAAAATACACCGGTCGCCGTCGGTTGATCACGGGCCGTCGGTGACGCAGGTTCCACATATGCCCGGTGACCAGATTCGTCCGCTCACGCTCGCCATCTGTCAGTTCGCCCCGCGAAAGGGGGACACGATGGCCAACCTGCAGCGGCTCGGTGCGCTCTGCGCACAAGCTGCCTCGCTCGACCCGCGCCCGCAGGTCATCCAGTTTCCTGAGACGGCCCTTTCCGGTTACTTCGTGGAAGGCGGCGTTCGCGATGTCGCCTGCACGGCTGGCGCGCTGGCCAATGATCTCGATGATGCCTATCGAACAGCCTGCGCGACCGCCGGGATCCCGACGGTGGCGATCGACGTCATTGTCGGCTTCTACGAGCGGTGGCGCGATACACTGCACAACAGCGCCGCCTACGTGACCATCGGTCTCGATGACGGGCCGCCCGTGCTGCGACATGTGCATCGCAAGAACTTCCTTCCGACGTACGGACTGTTCGACGAAGAGCGCTTCGTTGAGCGCGGGACCGACGTTCGCGCGTTCGAAACGCCATGGGGCCGTGCGGCGATTCTGGTGTGTGAGGATGCCTGGCATTCAATGTCCGGACTGATCGCCGCGCTCGATGGCGCACAGGTGGTGTTCGTGTCGTCGGCCGCGCCGGCCCGCGGGTTGTGGCCTCGGGACGATGGCATTCCGGGACCCTACAGCGCTGCGCGCTGGGAACGGCTCATTCGCGACATCGCTGAGGAGCATGGCGTGTACGCCAGTCTCGCCAATCTCGTGGGCACCGAGGGTGGCAAGCGGTTCTTTGGCACCTCGCTGCTGGTCGGTCCGGGCGGCGATGTGCGCGCGCGCGCGCCCGTCTGGGACGAGAGTATGATGACGATCACGCTCGATCTTGATGATCTCGTGCGCGCGCGCGCCGACGCCCCTCTCTTGAGCGATTTGCGCGTCGCGCTGCCCCATGTGCTGGAGACCGTGAGGCGCGTGCAGGAGGGAATACCGACCATCGTGTCGTACGATGGGTCGGAACCCGCGGCCGCCGATCTGCTGCGCGGGGCGCGCGGCTTCACCACCGGTGAATTTCCGGTTCCCGCACCGTCGGACGGCGAGATTGTCGGTCGCATTGGTCGCGAGGCACTACCGGTCATTCGACACGATCTGAGCGACCACGGCGGTCCGCCGTCACTAGTGATCGACGCGGCGCTCACCGAACAGTGGTTAACCGGATTCCTGCGCGAAGAGTTGAAGCGTCGCGGGTTTTCCCGTGCCGTGATCGGCCTGTCCGGCGGCGTCGATTCGGCGGTGACCGCGTATCTCGCCACGCGCGCGCTCGGAGCGTCCAACGTGATCGGTGTACGGCTGCCGTATCGGACGTCCAGTCCGGAATCGCTCGCGCATGCGCAGCTGATCATCGATGCGCTGGGTATCGAGTCGCGAACGATTGACATCAGTGCGGCCGTCGATGGCTACCTGTCGTTTGAACCGGAGGCGGACGGCGGGCGTCGCGGCAACGTGATGGCACGCACACGAATGATCGCGCTGTTCGACCTCTCCGCTCGCTATCGGTCGCTCCCGCTGGGCACCGGCAACAAAACCGAACGACTGCTCGGATATTTCACCTGGCATGCCGACGACTCGCCACCGGTGAATCCCATTGGCGACCTGTACAAGACGCAGGTGTGGGCGCTGGCACGACACCTTGGTGTTCCAGACAGCATCGTGAGCAAGCCGGCCACTGCGGACCTGATTGTCGGGCAGACGGACGAGGTTGACCTCGGCATCAGCTACGCGCGCGCCGATGAACTGCTGAACGGCGTCCTGCACGGATACTCGCATGAGGCGCTGCGCGCGCGCGGCTTTTCATACGACGAGCTGTCACTGGTCGAACATCGTCTGGACAGCACTCATTGGAAGCGCCGGCCCGCCTCGACGGCGATGGTGAGTCATAGTGGTATCGGCGAGGCATACTTGCGTCCGGTCGACTACTGATGCGCACTCAGTACTAAGTACTCAGTACTAAGTACTCAGTACTCAGTACTAAGTACTCAGTACTCTTTTGATTTCCATCACTTGCACTTCCTGCTTCACCGCGCCCGCTTCGTACCGCTCCGTATAAAACGACGCGATCTCCAGACCGT
>JBEBIR010000801.1:0-1925 GCA_040080315.1 Gemmatimonas sp. | reverse complement strand
GCCCGGACTGGTGTCATGGCTTCGCACAGGCCACCCTGGACGCCGCTCGCGACATTGCGATGTACGCGGCTACCGAAACGCTCCCGCCGGTCGACAAGACGCGACTGCGCGCCGCGCGCACGGCCGCGCGACATCTGTCGCCGCTGCCCGGACTGTGGCCCTCGCGGCCGGCCAAACAGGAACCACCGCGCAGTCATCACGAGTGGTAGTCGGGCCTGCATGACCGGTATATTGTCCGGTCATGCCCAAGAAGCCGTCAACTGTTCTCGACGCGCGTGCGCTTGATCGCACGCTGCGTCGCATCGCCGACCAGATCCTCGAGCACAACGCAGGGACCGATGGGTTGATCCTGATCGGGATCCAGCGGCGCGGCGTTCAACTCGCTGAACGTCTTGGACGGATCATCGAGGAGCGCGAGGGCGTCACCGTGCCGCGCGGCGCGCTCGACATCACGCTCTACCGTGACGACTTGCAGACCGTCGGACCGCGGCCGGTTGTTGGTGCCACTCATCTTCCGTGGACGTTGGACGAGCAGAACGTGGTCATTGTCGACGACGTCCTGTACACAGGTCGCACGGTACGCGCCGCCCTCGACGAACTGGCCGATTTCGGACGCCCGGCGCGCATTGCGCTGGCGGTGCTCATCGACCGCGGGGGACGGGAGCTCCCCATTCACGCCGACATCGTGGGACGCACGATTACGGTCGCCGCCGGTGAGCGGGTCGACGTGTTCGTGAATGAATTGGACGGTCGCGATGAAGTCGTGATCGCCGCGCGGGATGAGGACTAACCCGTGATTGGTCCGTTGGGCAAGGATCTGCTGGGATTGTCGCCACTCTCTGCCGAACAGATTCGGCTGGTGCTCGACACCGCCGTGCCGTTTCGCGAAATCTCCGAACGACAGATCAAGAAGGTGCCGACGTTGCGCGGCATGACGATCGTCAACCTCTTCTTCGAAGCCTCCACGCGTACCCGCATCTCGTTTGAGTTTGCCGAGAAGCGACTGAGCGCCGATACGGTGAATGTGGCGGTCGCCGGTTCGAGCGTGTCGAAAGGCGAGACCTTGGTGGACACCGCGCGCAATCTCGAAGCGATGAAGATTGACATGGTCGTCATTCGCCATCCCGCTTCGGGCGCCGCGCAATTTCTCGCCGAGCGAATCGAGTCGAAGGTTATCAACGCCGGTGACGGCACGAATGAGCATCCCACGCAGGGGTTGCTCGACTTGCTCACGCTGCGCGACCGCTTTGGCGATCTCACCGGTAAGCGCATTTGCATTGTCGGTGACGTATTGCATTCGCGGGTCGCGCGCTCGAACATCTGGGGTCTGACCAAGCTCGGTGCGGAAGTGGCGGTGTGCGGCCCACGGTCCTTGCTGCCCAACGCGATTGGCGAGATGGGCGTGACGGTGTTCGATCGCGTCGAAGCAGCGATCGAATGGGCCGATGCGCTCAACGTCTTGCGACTGCAACTGGAACGCATGGAAGCCGGCTATATCCCGTCGCTGCGTGAATACAATCGGGTGTTTGGCGTCACGCGCGCGAGGCTTGAGAAAGCGCCGCGCGACCTGTGCATCCTGCACCCTGGTCCGATGAATCGCGGCGTCGAGATCGACAGCGACGTGGCCGACGGTCCGCATTCGGTCATTCTCGATCAGGTCACGAACGGTGTCGCCGTGCGCATGGCTGTGTTGTATCTCCTCGCCGGCGGCAAGCCGGAACTCGCTGAAGCCGCAAAGAAGGGAGCAAGCTGATGTCGCGTGATGTGCCGAGAGATGTGGTGCTGCAGGGCGGACGAATCATCGATCCGTCGCAGGGGATGGACACGGTCGGTCACGTGCTGCTGCGCGGCGGTGTGGTGGAGTCGTGTGGTCCCGGCGCCGTCACGCCTGATGGCGCCGAGATTATCGACTGCAGCGGGATGAT
>JBEBIR010000800.1:0-1926 GCA_040080315.1 Gemmatimonas sp. | reverse complement strand
CGCGTGAGCGCCAAGCCCAACGCCTTCTCGAACTACTCGAGCGCGTCGTTCCAACGTCGCTGAGCTGACACAAATCGAATGTGTGGAATCGTAGCGTTTTTGTCTGCCTCGAATGGCCCCGCCCCCCAAGCCGCGTGGCTGCAGTCGATGGCGGACGTCATCAAACATCGCGGACCGGATGATGACGGCGTCTGGATTCACGACCGGGTAGGCCTGTCCTTCCGGCGGTTGGCAATTCTGGATCTCTCGCCCGCCGGCCACCAACCCATGGTGTCGACGGACGGGCAGAGCGCGATGGTCTTCAACGGCGAAATCTACAACTACGTTGAGCTCCGTCGGGATCTGGCATCGCGTGGGCATACGTTCCGATCATCCGGCGATTCCGAAGTGCTCCTGAATGCGTACCGGGAGTGGGGAATGGAATTCGTGGATCGACTGGTTGGCATGTTCGCGTTCTGCATCGTCGACCTGCAGCGTCGGCGACTCGTTCTCGCGCGCGACCGGTTCGGAATCAAGCCGCTGTACTATCATGCCTCAGATGCCGGCGTGCTCTTTGCCTCCGAGATCAAGGCGCTTCGGCGTTCGGGCCTTTGGCACGGTGATCTCAACACGGCGAGATTTGCGCGTTGGCTCGCATTTGGTCGCACGGAGTCGGTTCCCGAAGATCAAGACACGTTCCTGGAAGGCATTCATCAAGTCCCCGCTGGGCATCTGTGCGAAGTGCCCTTCGACGGACCGATGCGCATGCAGCCCTTCTGGACGCCGAGTCTCATCGAGAAATCGGGGTCGCCGGACGATCTGGACACGTTACTTGAACACTTCGAAGATTCGATGCGGCTGCACATGCGCGCAGACGTGCCGGTGGGTGTCATGTTATCGGGTGGCATGGACTCCGTGTCGATCGCCTGCGAGATGGCGCGCATTCGCGCGGTAACCGCCCCAGATCAACCGCTGCATGCCTTCTGTTATCTGTCAGACGATTTCGACGAGTCCCAACAACTGTCCGACACGATTCAGCAGACGGGCTGCGCAGTGCACACACTGCGTGACGACGGTGCGCGCACGTTCTGGTCGCGACTCGACCAGGTGATCTGGCATCATGACGAACCCGTGCACTCTCCCAGTGTGCTGATGGGCTACGAGCTGTACCGAGCGGCGTCCGCCAACGGCATCCGCGTGGTCCTGTCGGGTCAGGGTGCCGACGAGACACTGGGAGGTTACCACTACCTTTTTGATCACCTGCTCGTAAGCGCCGCCCTTGAGGGACGTCTGCCCACGGTGCTGACGCAGGCACGCGCAGTCGCATCGGTATCGGCGCGCCCGGTGCGCGAAGTGCTCGCGCGCACCATACAACTATTGCGCGCGCACGTGCTGTCGGCATCTCCCGTGTTTCGTCGTGTGGCCGCCGAACGGCGACTGCGCGAGGCACCGGGGCGTCAGTTCCTCACCCCGGAGTTCTCCGCGCGCGCTCTGCCCGCGCCGGAGTTATTTCGCGGCGAGTCCCTGTCCGCAGCGCTCGTTCGCGCCATCAAGCGCACGCCGCTTCCACAGTACCTTCGGGTCGAAGACCGGAACTCAATGGCACATTCGGTGGAAGCACGGGTGCCCTTTCTCGATCATCGACTCGCGGAACTCGCGCTTGCGCTTCCGGCGATGGCGAAATTATCCGATGGCTGGAATAAACGCGTGCTGCGAGATGCCATGCGTGGCCGCATCCCCGATTCGGTTCGCCTCCGACAGGAAAAGCTCGGGTTTCCAACATCGGCCCGTCGGTGGTTCGCCACAGAGCTTGCCGATGATCTTCGCGAGGTGACCACGAACGGACGGGTGATGCAGATGGGCTGGTTCGACTCGACGGCCGTGCACCGGGCACTGGAGCGTCATATCCGCGGCGAATTTGACGCCACGAATCTGTTGTTCAACATC
>JBEBIR010000799.1:0-1931 GCA_040080315.1 Gemmatimonas sp. | reverse complement strand
CAATGGTGAGCGGCTTGGTGTCCACCACCTTGCCATCGGCGACCAGGGCCACGGAGTAGGTACCGGGCAGCACGTGCGGTCCCTGCGTGCCACCACCGGGACCTCCTCCGCCGGCCGGGGCGCATGGATTCTCGGCCAGATATCCGATCGGCGGCAACGGCACAGGATACCCCGCAATCGGTCTCGCTCCCCCTGCACCACCGAACGCCGCGCCGCCACCGCCGCGACCACCCGCGCCCGGCGGCGCCGCTATTCCGGCATCGCGCACGGGTTCGACCCGCTGATCCCAGCACACGGTCTGAATGCCCGCGACGTTTCGTGCATCGGGCACGGCCAGCTCGCGCAGCACACCACCGGTCGCGGAACTGATCCGCAGCGTCGGTTTGATCGCCGGCTTGCTGAGATTGAACTGAATCACGGTTTCCACTGGCGGATTTTCACCGGTGAAGAACTGGTGTCCCCAGAACTCGTCGTTCCGATCGTCCTTGGCCTTCCACTGCAACGATCGTCCCGGCGTGAACAACTTGGCTTCGGCTCGCTGCGCCGCTGCATACTCCTGAATCGGCTCAAGATGATCGAGAATCCACAACGCGCGCCCGTGTGTGGCCACCAGCAGGGCGTTATCGCGCGGATGAATCGTCAACTCGTCGACCCGCACCGTTGGGAAATTGGCTTTCAATCGACGCCACGACGCGGCCTTGTCGAGTGACAGGAAGATTCCCGTCTCCGTACCCACGTACAACACATCGCCATTGCGTGTGTCTTCGGTGAGGGTCCTCACCACTTCGCCCTGCAGCCCCGACGTCATCGGTTTGAATGACGCGCCGAAATCGGTGCTCATCCACACATAGGGGTCGTAGTCATTCAGGCGATAGTTGGCGACGGTCACATACACGGTGGCGGCATCGAAACGCGACGGGACCACTTCCGATACAAACGCGTGTCCCGCCGGGAAACCAGGAAGATTCTTCGTGATATTCACCCACGTCTTCCCGCCATCTTTCGACATCTGCACGGTGCCGTCGTCGGTGCCCGCGTAGTAGACGCCGGCCTGCTTGGGCGACTCCGCCAGTGAGACAATCGCCGGCCACTGCGAAATTCCGTCGTTGCGAGAGATCGTCGTCTCGCTGCCCTTGAGTCCCATCGTGACGATGTCGTCGCGCTTCTCGTTCTTTGTGAGATCTGGACTGATCGCTTCCCACGAATCGCCGCGGTCGGTGCTGCGGAATACGCGATTAGCCGCCGCCAGCAGAATGCCCGGGTTGTTGGGCGACAGCATCAGGGGGGTATCCCAGTGGAAGCGATACGCCTCGCCCGTCGTGGCATTGGTCACGTTCTGCGTGGTGGGGCGAATGGCCTTCGATTCACCGGTGACTTTGTTGCGTCGGGTCATGTTGCCGTCTTGTGACTCGGTGTAGATGATGCGCGAGTCACGCAGATCGGGAATGGCCACGAACCCATCGCCGCCTTGTATCTGGAACCAGTCGTAGTTGAAGATGCCCCGATTCATGCGCGACGCGCTCGGTCCGCACCAGTCGTAGTTGTCCTGCATGCCGCCACACACGTTGAACGGGGTCTCCATATCAAACGCGACATGATAGAACAGTCCGACCGGAAGGTTCGGAATGAACGTCCACGTCCGACTCATATCGTGCGAGACCGCCAGACCGCCATCGTTTCCGATCAGCACATGGTCGGCGTTTTTCGGGTTGATCCAAATGGCGTGCACATCGTCATGCGTGACCAGCGCCGCATCGGTCTCGAATGTCGCGCCGCCGTCCACCGACATGTGGAGCCCAACGCCACCCATGTACACGCGATTCTCGTTCACCGGATCAATGCGCACCTGACTGAAGTACATCGGACGCGGATTGGTGCTGCTCGCCTTCTTCCAGGTGGCGCCGCCGTCGTCGGAGCGATACACGCCGGTC
>JBEBIR010000798.1:0-1932 GCA_040080315.1 Gemmatimonas sp. | reverse complement strand
TCTTCGTCCAGACACGCGAAGGGAGCGGCCGAGCAATTCCCAATGTTGGCGTAGTTGATCCAGAATCGGCCGCCGGCAGCCGTGGGACCGGTGAGGTGAGAGTCGAGATCGTTGGGTGCGCCGCCCCACGTGAGAACGGCTCGCCATTCGTCGCCGCCGGATGTCGCGGGCGTTAAGTCATCCTTGCAAGCCCAAGCAGCCTTCACTCGACCCTTGTCGTATCTCCCGCTGACATCCAGTACGTCGTAAAAAGTCGCGCCGTTGTTCTGCCGTTCCAACCTATACCAGCCGTTAGCGCATGTGGGTTCTCCCGACTGACTGTCAACAAAGCCGGTAACCGTATAGATGTCCGCGGCTGACGAGGAGGCCAGCGCGCGATACTGATTTCGGCCAATATCTGCCTTCAGCGCACCGGGCCCCATTAGTAACTTCGAGTCGGCAGTGGTTGGACGCACAGAGACTCCAGCATCTCTCGCACTGACGACGTGGAAGTATTCCACCGGGTCGGCGAATCCATATGATCTCGCGGAAGATGGTGTATAGCCATATTCGCCCGAGTCGTCTGCTGTTGTCCCAAGCCACTCGAAGCGCCGAATTTCAAAATGCAAGTGCGTCGGGTATGGATCGGCGCCCCTGGATCCGGTGTTCCCCACGGTGCCAATGAACTCGCCGCGGTCAACCAGGACACTCCCCTTGAGACAGGAATAGCGTCTGCTCGCTTCATTTGCGGTGCAGTCGGAGCTCAGTTTTGACGATTCACGCAGTCGTGTGAAATCCAACGAATTGTCCTGCAAATGCGCATATAGCGAATACACAACACCTGCGGTTGTCTGGTGTCCAAGGATCACCACGTTGCCCAAACTGTGGTCGCACGGCTTGGCATGACAAAGGCTACTGGTCCGCTCCTGAACGAGCACCAACCATCCAGGTGCAGCTGCGCGAACGGCGACTCCACCCGGCGCTCGAATGTCGAACCCGGTGTGAGATTCTGGACTCCAGTCGTCAAATTCGTCAAAGTTCTGGGCGATGAGTCCCGTCAGATCTTTGAATGCGCCCGCAGGCCACAGGAATGGGACCGCAGCAATCTGCGGGATTCCGGGATCAACGCGAAACGCGACGGTCTGCCGCACTCCGTCGATCTCTGCCGTCACACTATTGGTGCCAGAGACAATACCAGTCAGTGCGCCGGTTGCCTCATCAATGGTCGCCGACGCGGTGGCGACAGTCCAGCGAACAGTGCGTCCCTGAATCGGGCGACCGCCGCGATCGCTAGCTACGGCTCGCAGCGACACTGTTTGCCGAGCCATGAGTACGACGGGTGTCGGCTCGATTGACACGCTTGCCACTGTCTGACTGCTACCTGCGGTCGGAGTTGAGGGCGTGATGTCCTCAGCCTTGCAGCCACTCAACAGAGCAAACATACCAACGCACGCCGTGCGGTAACGCATTCGAAGGATCAATGATGCACTTAGACTGCCGGCATAGATTCGGCCAGAATGGCAAGAAGTGCGCCAGGCAGGCCAGCAGCGCCGGCAAGCCCGGACATGCATGACTTGCGGGACTCTCCTGCGTGCGAGCACTTCCAAGCATTGAACTACGAGGGCGGTGATCATCGCTCCAACACTGGTGGAACAGCCGTCTACTCACCGTCAACGCCTTCCTTCGAATGCGAAATCGGACGTCGAGACCCATTTGAACACGTGCCTTCTCTTGAGCCGTATTGACCCGATGGCGAACACCTTGAGCACAGCGCGTTGTCGCGAGACGCCGAACGCGGAGTTCCACACCATGGACGGCGAGTCGCAGCTGGCTCGAATCAACGAGAAAGCCCAAGACCTTCTACTGGACGACGGGCACATCAAGAATTGCGACGCGATATACTGGGGGCCATTGGTGACCATTCCCCGATTTCTGGTCCGGTTAGTTACTCGG
>JBEBIR010000797.1:0-1937 GCA_040080315.1 Gemmatimonas sp. | reverse complement strand
CATCATGCTGCACGTCTTTCTCCACCGCTCTCGCCGTCACCTCGTCGTGGTGATCATCGCCGCTGTCGTCGCGCTGGGTGTCGGTGCATTGCTCAGCGTATTCGCGCCAATGGCGCGCGCGCAAGGCACATCCGCCGGCACGAGGGCTGGGGCCGTGCTCACCTATGTGTATGTGCGCGACGCGGGCGACACACTCGGCATCGAGGTCATGTCCCGGGACTCCCTGCAGGTCACGGGCGTCCTGTCGATCAAAGGGCAACCGCGTATCCGGTGGACACAGCGCAACAGCAGCGCCGGCCCCGGACTGCTGACGATGGACGTGTTTGCGCCGAGCGCCAGCGCCGACACGAAGGCGTTGCAAAGCGGTACCGTCACCATGGTGGGCGATAGCGCGCTGGTCGATTTCACCAGTGCCACGCAACGCACCAAGCAGGCCATTCCCTCAAGGCCGGGCGCGTTCCCCTTGGTGAACGCGTCGGTGCTACACGCAGCGCTGATCGCCGCGCATGCGCGCACCTCGAAGGTCGGCACGGTCAACGTGTTTCTGACGTCCGGTGCGCAAACCCTCGCCGCCACCGTCACGCAATCGGGTGATACCACCATCTTCAAGCTGGCCACCTCCGACATGCGCATCGTGTCGGCACCCGATGGCATGCCGTCGGTGATTCTGCTCCCCGGCCAGGGTGCGCGTGTGACGCGCGCCAGCGGCGCGGTGAATGCCGCGGTGGGGCGAATCAACTATGATGCGGCCGCCGACGCGCCGTACGTCGCCGAGCATGTGAAGATCCCGTCGGGACGCGGTTACGACCTCGCCGCTACGTTGACCAAGCCAACGGGCGCGACGAAAATGCCGGTGGTCATTACCATCAGCGGAAGCGGCCCGCAGGAACGCGACAGTCGCATCAGCACGGTGCCCGGATACGAATTCTTTCGGCAGATTGCCGATACGCTCGGCCGGCGCGGAATCGCCGTCCTGCGATTCGATGATCGCGGCGTGGGTGAATCGGGCGGACGCGAAAGTGCCATGAAAAGCACGAGTGCCGATTTCGCCGATGATGTGCGCTCGATTGTCGCATGGCTGCGTGCGCGCGCCGACGTTGACGCCACACGCATTGCACTTGCCGGACATAGCGAGGGTGGGCTCATCGCGCCGATGGTGGCCGCGACCGACCCCAGGCTGAAAGCCGTGGCGCTGCTCGCCGGCCCGGCATACGATGGTCGCCAGGTGCTGATGTACCAGAACCGTCAGGCGATCGACAAGGCGCCCGCACTGTCCGCGGGACAACGCGATTCCATTTGGAAGACGGTACCCGCCGCACTGGATTCACTCAGTAACACGAATCCATGGATGGCGTTCTTCATGTCGCACAATCCACGCACCACGGCGCGACAGCTGAAGCAACCGGTCTTGCTGCTGCATGGCGAAACGGATCGTCAGGTGACCGTCGAGCAGGCCGACTCGCTTCTGAGCGCGCTTCGCAGCAGCGGCAATCGCGATGTAACGCTGCGCAAGTTTTCGGCAACGAATCACCTGTTTCTGACCGATTCGTCGGGCCTTCCCGGCGGATATGCGCAGCTCAAGGACCCAAAAGTGCGAAAAGACGTGCTGGGTGCACTGGCCGACTGGGCGGTGAGAGTGCTGCGGTAGACATCGCACGTCAGCGTCTCTCACCAGTGCCGCGTAGATATAGGCTACGGGTGATGGCCAGTGCCATTCCCGACGAACGCCTCTCTTCGCCTCCCCTCCCATGCGACGCACTCCGCTTTCTCTGGTCGCGATCGGACTTGGTCTGATTGCCTGCGCCAAGACGGCCACTCCACCCGCCCCTGCACCCACGCCCGCGCCGACTGCGGCGCCAACGAATGCCCCCGGCCGCGGCGGCGGCGCTCCGAATCCGGGCGGTGGCGGCGGTGGTGGGAACCAAGGCGGGCAGGGT
>JBEBIR010000796.1:0-1941 GCA_040080315.1 Gemmatimonas sp. | reverse complement strand
CACAAACTGTCCGCCTTCGAAAACCTGCATGGCACCGGTATCGGGATCCGCAGACACCAATTGCACCCACTCGTTCACCACCAACTCGGCTACTTCCGCCTGCCGACCGGCCACCGCCAGCAGCGCTTCCGGTGTGGCGTCGACGACTATCAGCAGGCGCATCGGCTCGTGGATCTCCACCATTTGCAACGGCAAACCCGTGCGGAGGTCACTCTGATGACCGTTCATCACACCGATCAAGCCGGTCACATTGTGCGGCAGCTTCGTGCCGCATCCGAACGTTTCATTGTCCACCGATGAGAAGTAGTACTCGAGACTAATGCCAGCGCCGACCGGTCCCACGGCCGCGAGGATGCGCTCAAGGATTTTGTGGTCGTTGTCGATGGTGGGGTCGTAGCTCACCAGGAACGGACGTCGATCGAGATGCAATCCGCGCGTGAGAACCCGACGTCCCACGATACAGATGGAATTGGTGCAGTGTCCGTACTCCGGTCGCGGCTGCGCGAGATGCGCGGCGCGCGCTTCCACGTGGAGCAGGGCACCCTCAGGCGTGACAGTCAGCGGCGCGTCATGGAACCGACGACTCCGCTCGCGAGCGTCCTCCCGCCGTGCGCGTTCGAGTGCTTCATGTGCCTCGTCGAATCGCGCGACGAGCGCCTGTGGCAATCGCTCGAGGTCGTAGTAGCGCACACTATCATCGGACGTGTCATGGAGCGCGCCGACAAACCAGGTGTCGGCGGGGATGTCGATACCGCGCTTCCGGACGCCATCACGCACGTCGGGGCGATTGGCCATATCCGCGAAGAGGCGCGCGTTCGCACCACCACGTCGGCCACCGCACGCGCCGCAGTCGTGCGCCGATTCATGCGGATTGTTGAGACTCGTCGATCCGTGGCCAAGGAACACGACAATTGGCGCGAAATCGCGGACGAGGCCCAAGTTGGTGAGCGACGCGGTCACGCGATCAATGCTTTCCTCCAGGGAAAAGCCCACGGGCTTTTGTCCTTCAAGCACCTGGACCGAATCGCCAAGCCGCAGCGTGGAGAGGCGCGTCGCAGGCCGAGGTGCCAGACTGGTCGCGACCTGCACGCCGAACCGAACGGAGCTGCGTGGAGCAACCACTCGCGCCAGCGTCTTGACGACGGAGAGCGGGCCCACCAGAAACGACATCCCCACGCCGCCACTGAGCGAACGAGATGCAGCGACCGCGCGTCGCTCCACCGCGTGCCAACGATTGCGCCACCGCTGACTCACCAGATGACGGCCAAGGTCGGTGTACACCGGCTGTTCGTAGACCTCGTGTCCCGGCGTCACGACGACCGGACAGTAGGCCGCCGGTTCGCGATCATACAATCCCTGAAAGTCGATGGCGACGCCAAAAAAGCCGGCCATGCCGAACGTGATGTAGTCCGGGTGCTGTTCTTCCAGCGCTCGGCGAATCGACTCTTCGCGTTCGTCGATGCAGAACACGAACTGCGCGCGCGGACGAGAGCGAATTGCATCGCTGGACAACGCGCGTCGCGCGAACAGCGCATCAAGAATGCCGCGCCGATAGGTGCGCTCGTAGGCATTCTGAAAGAGCTGGCGTCGCCGGAGCGGCGCGCAGAACGTGTATTCGTGCCACAGGGCCGCGAGCGTTTGGTCCTCAATGGCCAATGCCGCAGTCGGTGCGACGCCTGCGGCGTGCATGATTCCCCACAGGATCGATGCGTCGAGAATCTCCGCGCGCGGTGCGGGAGCAGGCACCAGCGTTCGCAGCACGGACCAGTCGCTTGACACTCCGGCGCGCTTGCACGCGCGTTCCACGGCATGACGCTCCAGCAACAGGCGCACCGCCAGAAAATCCACCAACGTCACCGGCGGACCATCGGGGTTGTCTTCCGGATGGCGCTCAAGTCGCGAGAACATGCCGCCCCACCCGGGCAGCGCCAACGCCGTTGC
>JBEBIR010000109.1:0-8948 GCA_040080315.1 Gemmatimonas sp. | reverse complement strand
ATTCAAGACATGGGTGGGCGCTGGAGCCCCCGAATGGGGGTCGGCGATCGCCATCCCCGAGCAACATCGCATTGTGATGCAGGGAGGACGTGCGGGGAGCGACGCCGGAGATCCCACGAAGGTACTTCGGCACGAACTGGCGCATCTGGCGCTGCACGAAAGCATGGGTCGGCTAACGCCGCGGTGGTTTGACGAAGGGTACGCCAGCCTGGCCGCCGGCGAATGGAGCCGAGAGACCACGTTCGAGACATCGATGGGGCTGGTGTGGCGATCGTTGCCGTCAACGGACCAGTTGGAAGAGGGGTTCTACGCTGGCGCCTCGCGGGCCGAATGGAGCTATGCGGTGGCATACCGTGTGGTGTCGGAACTCGCCACGCTGGACAGCAAGAATGGACTGTCCAACTTCTTTCGGACCTGGAAGGAGACCGGATCGCGCGAGGTGGCACTGCGCCGGGCGTTCGGAATGACCGGCGTCCAGTTTGACCGACACTGGCAGCAACGCACCCGACAGCGATATGGAGTGCTGGCGGTGATCGCGAATCTATCGCTCATTGGGGGCGTCTTTGGCGTGATGCTGGGACCCCTGTTCTGGATGCGCCGACAGCGCGATCGGCGCCGACTTGAGGCGATGCGCGCGGCCGACGCGGCGCAGGAAAGGGCCCTTGAGGAGAGTGCGCTGGCCGCCTTGCTGGCGGAGCCCAAGGGCTCGATGGACGCTCCACCCTTGTAGCGAGTGGGTCTGGGCAAGTATCCTCCCCAGATGACCGAGACCGACAAGAAACGCTCGCGGGCCCTGCTGTTCTGGGGTGCTGCGCTCCTGACGCTCCTTTTGGGCTATGCTGATCTCGCCCGCGGCGGGGAGACGGTAGCACCCATCCTGCTCGTGCTTGGGTACGTGGTGCTCGTCCCGCTGGCCATTCTCAAGGGGTAAGCCGACACCAGCGCCGGGGATTGCCGGCGCTGGATCGTGATATTCCGATTAAAAAACAGCCCGAGTCGGAACTGGCGCAGCTAAGGATTGTATTTTGTAGCCAGAACCGGTGGACGAGGCGTCATTCGGGCGAATAGCTCAGTTGGTTAGAGCGCCTGTCTTACACACAGGAAGTCGGGGGTTCGAATCCCTCTTCGCCCATCGGTTCAGTTCAGGTCTGTCCACGCTTGCGACAGGCTTGAAAACGTCGCAGTTTGCGAAGTTCCCCCCGACCTGAGTGGCTTTCGCACGGCCCTTGGGTTGTTCAATATCCCGACCTGATATGCGCGCTACCACTGATCAGGCCCGAGGGACCCACGGCATTCGGTGCGGAGGCATGACGTTGATGACACGGAAACTCACAGCGCTCGCCGGAATCAGCTTGGCGATGAGCAGTGCCCTTTTGGTGCCCACACCGCTCGCAGCGCAGGGCGGCGTCACCAATCTGGGCATGAATCGCGTACCTGATCCGAACGCGAAGCGCGTCATGGTGACGGTCTTCAAGTCAGCGGTTCCGGGGGCCAGGGAAAGGAACCTTGGCGTGCTGGCGGCCGACGAGCTTCGTTCGCGAATCATGTCGGATTTTCCGTGGAAGCAGGTCTACGCGCTGCCGAAAACCGAGATCAATGGCTATCTCGAGGCGTCGGGCTTCCCGACCACCGAGGCGCTCGCCGCGCACGACGCGCGCGCGCTGGCCACAATCGTTCGCGCTGATGAATACCTGACCGGAAGCGTCGTCCAAACGCCCACCGGCTTCAAGCTCGACGTCAACCTGGTGCTGGCGCGCGACAATGCGCTGGTGCAGCCCATTGGATCGTACGAAGCGCCCAAGATGAACGCGGTCGCGGCGCTGGCGGTTAAGGAGTTGAAGGAAGCGCGCAAGCAACTCGACTACGAGCAGAAGTGCGTGAACAGCGCGCGTGACAAGAAGTACGACGCGGCGCTTGCGTTTGCAAAGGACGGTGTGCTTGCATATCCGAAAGCCACGCTGGCGCGCATCTGCCAGATGAACGTCATGATCGAGCAAAAGGCGCCGGATGACCAGTTGCTGGCCATCGCCCGCGAGATCGTGAAGCTCGATCCACGCAGCCGTCCCGGTCTTGCGCGATTGGCCGAGAGCTTCCGTCAGCTCAAGATGGAGGACTCGGCAGTGGTCACGCTGACCGCGCTGCTCGCCACCGATCCGACCAACCCGCGTCTGCAGAAGGACGTGGTGGAAGCCATCGCAGCCACGGCGAATCCAAAGGTCGCACGGCCGGTTATCGATGAAGCTGTTGCCATGAACCCCGGCGAGCCCGACTTGCTGCGTCTGCGCTGGCTCATTCTCCTGGCGGTACGCGATTACAAGGAAGCGTATGCGCAAGGCGAAGAGCTGGTGAAGCTCGACACGTCCTTCGCCGACACGACCTACTTCTTCAAGACTGCGTCGGCGTACCAGGCGGACAGTCAGTTCCAGAAGGCCGCGGAAACGGCCGCCCGAGGGCTGCAGAAGTTTCCCGGTCATCAGACGTTGACCTATACGCAGATTGCTGCGCTGACTCAGGCGGGACAGAGTCAGCAGGCGCTTGACGCACTGGAAAAGGCGGCGGCGGCCAAAATCGTTGTTGAGAACGCAGGGTTCTTGAAGATTACACTGCTGAACGCACTGAACCGTACGGCCGAGGTGCTCCCGGCGGCGAAAGAGCTTATCGCGGCCGGCGACACCAGCACAACGCTGCGGCAGATGATCATCAAGATTGGCGACGACAAGCGAAAGTCGGCGCAGAAGAACGAAAGCGCTACAGAGTTTGATGAGGCCGTCAAGATCTTCATGTATGCTGACAGCGTTTCCAAGGGTGCAGTGAAGGCTCAGGCTGGTTTCCTGATGGGCGCCACCTATGTGACGTACGGGCAGCTCATGCTCAACACGTCTATCAAGGAGAAGTCGTGCCAGCCCGCCAAGGACGCCAAGAATTACTTCGCCGAGGCGCAGATCAACTTGCCCAAGGGCGGTGCCACGGCCGTTGATGCCATGCGTCAGCTCATGGGCGCGGTCATGCAACTCGATCCCGAAGCAGACAAGGCCGTCAAGGCATTCTGTAAGTAGGTTCGAACCCACGTTCTCCCTCGCGAGCCCGCCGTCGATTACGACGGCGGGCTCGCGTGCTTTCCGGGACCGCCCCCCCCCGCGTCCAGCCACGATATCACAACTGTGCGCGTCGGCATTTCATGCACATTTCTCAGAGTAGGGCGATCGCTTGACGCTCGTTATTGTCCCTCACTAACATGACGCGCTCCAAGTAACCCGTACGAGAAGACCTTTGCGCGTAAGTCCGGTCCGAGTTGTCCCCTCCGGGCGTGTCGGCGCCTACCATGTCCCTGTTCTGCTTTCTGATGTCGAAACGCTGCTGGCTGGCGCATCGACCATTCTCGATTGCACACTGGGCGGTGGTGGGCATACCGCCGCTCTCCTGGAACGCGGAATGCGGGTCACCGGGGTCGACCGCGACCCTCGGGCGCTGGCGGCCGCGCGTGAGCGACTCAACGACTACGAGCGCACCGGCCAGTTTCGTGCGCTGCTCGGCAATTATGCCAATCTCGAGCAAGCGGGCCTCGCGTACTCGGAATTGTTTGATGGCATCCTGCTGGACCTCGGCGTGTCTTCGCATCAGTTCGACGATCTGTCGCGCGGCTTCACGTTTCGCGAGGGCGCACCGTTGGATATGCGCATGGGTGACGACGCCACACTCGGCGCCGACGAACTGCTGAACACCATTGACGAAGTCGACCTGTCGGCCCTGCTGCGGGCCTATGCGGACGAACCCCGCGCGGCGCGACTCGCACGCGAAATCGTCCGGCGTCGTGAACGGCGACCATTTGCCACTGCCGACGACCTGGTCGATGCCATCCGCGCGGTACTCGGACCGCGCAGTGGTCCGCCCGATTTCGCGCGCGTGTTTCAAGCCGTGCGCATTGCCGTGAACGACGAACTGGCGGGACTCGAACGCGCGCTGCCGCGTTTGCGCGACCGACTGACACCCGGAGGAGTGCTCGCCATCATCAGTTACCACTCGGGAGAGGATCGCTTGGTGAAGCACGCCTTTCGCGATTGGAGTGCGTCGTGCATTTGTCCGCCAAAGCAGTTCGTGTGCAATTGCCGTGGAGTCGCACTGGGCGACACGCTCACCAAGCGCCCCATCAATGCCGATGACGCGGAAATTGATGGCAATCCGCGAGCGCGAAGTGCGCGATTGCGCGCATGGCGCCGAGCCGTCGATCCCGTGGACGGGGAGCGCTAGGTGGCGACCACGCGCAAGCGACGCCGAACGCCATTCAAGGGACGCAGCCTGGTGGCGTTCGGACTCGTCGCGTTCGTCGCGATCACGAGTCTCGTCATCTGGCGACGCAGTGTTGGTGTCACGACCGCGAAAGCGATGGCCAAGGCGCTGAATGAGAAGCGCTCGCTGGAGGCTGAACGCAAGACGTTGGAGCGCGACCTCCGCGAGGCACAGACGCTGCGCCGCGTCGTCCCCGAAGCGGAACGTCGTCTCGGGCTGCACGTGGCGTCGGATTCGCAGACGCGCGTGCTCGCCGATCGGGTGAAGGAGCCGTGATGAACGGGCCGAACAGCATGCCCTACGATGACCGCGTCGAGGGCGAGCGAACAACGCCGGGGCAAGCGTTCGCGCGTCCACTGGTGAGCCGCACGCGTACCATGCTCGTGCACTTTTCGCTGGTGGTGTTTGCGCTGGCGATTGTCGCGCGCGCTGTCGAAGTGCAATTGGTGAACACGGGCCGATGGACGCAGGCCGCCGAAAACCAGCAGGTGAACGCGCGAGACGTCGCGCCGCCGCGCGGACAGATTCTCGATGCGAATGGTGTCGTGCTGGTGGAGTCACGCGAACTCATGCGGCTGTCATTCGCGCCGAAACAACTGAAACCCGTCCGCAAGCGCGGTGCCAAGCGTTCGGATCCGCCCATCAACACGCGACTGGTGGTGCGCAAGGGTCTCAAGGCCATCGGCGTGCACGACACGCTGATCCGTCGCGTCATGGATACCACACGAAAATGGGTCGAGCTGCCGGCGCTGTATCTCCCGAGTGACGTGGAACGATTTGCCGGACTCCCCGGCGTGCACCGCGACCCCGTGCTCCGACGCACGGTGCTGGCACCACCCGGGATCGCCGGGTTTCTGGGAAGCGTACGGGACCAGAGTACCCCCGTCGGCGGGATCGAGGAGGAATTGGATTCACTGTTGCGCGGCGTGAGTGGACGCAATGCGCTCGTCCGCGTCCCGCGCAGCGGAGAGATCGAGACACCGGCGCTGCAAGGACTCGCCGCCCGTCCCGGTCACGATGTCAGCCTGACGATCAATCTGTCCTTGCAGGAGATCGCCGAGCGCGAACTGGCCGACGGAATCGCGCGCACGGGATCAACGGGAGGCGATGTCGTCATCATGGATCCGCGCGATGGCGCTGTGTTGGCCATGGCCGGCGTGCGCAATGGCAAACCCTCCGTGACCGCAACGGCGCTGGCGGAACCGTACGAGCCAGGCTCGGTGATGAAGCCGTTTGTGGTGACGCGGGCGCTGGAGCTCACACGGGTGCAGCCCGACGAGTTGATCAACACCGAGGGTGGCAAGTGGACGGTGGCCAAGCGCACCATCAACGACGAGCACAAGGCCGCGTTCATGTCGGTGCGCGACGTGGTGCGCAACTCCAGCAACATCGGGGCGGTGAAAATCGCCATGCAGCTTTCAGAACGAGAGGAGTACGAAGCGCTGCGCGATTTTGGATTCGGCACGCCCACGGGTTTGCCCTATCCCGCCGAGTCGCGCGGGCAGTTGCCGACACTCAAGTGGCACCCGCAGACGGCGTCGGCGGTAGCCATGGGCTACGGGATGTCGGCCACGCCGCTGCAGATCGCCGCGGCGTATGTCGTCCTGGCCAACGACGGCGAACTGTTGCAGCCGGCGATCGTGCGTCAGGTGCGTGATGCGGATGGCACCGTGCAGTTTGCCATGGAACGCCGGGTCGTGCGCCGCGTGCTGCAACCAGCGACCGCGAAACTCATGCGCACGATTCTCACGAGCGTAGTGGACAGCGGAACGGCCGTGGCCGCCGACATGGCCACGTACGACGTGGCAGGCAAGAGCGGAACCGCGCGCCGCGCCGTGGCCGGTGGCTATCATCAGGATCAATACAATTCGACATTCGCGGGCATGTTTCCGGCGCAAGCGCCACAGTACGTGCTGGTGGTGCGTCTGATCGATCCGAAAGGCAAGATCTTTGGTGGCACGGTGGCGGGCCGCATTGTCAATGAGATACTGCAGGCGGCTCTCGCTACGCGCGACGCGTCGCTCGATCGGCGGGCCTTGGCTGAGGTAGTCAAGCCGGTGCCAGTGCCGCTTCGACGGCCGCTGACACCGACAGCAATTGCCGCGGCACTCCGCGATACGGCACGATTCGATTCACTGCGGGCGCCAGCGCCATCACCAGTGCCCGAGCTTGCCGCGCCCGCGCGGGTCGTGGTGTCGCTGCCGTTCAAGACAGTGTCGAAGGCCTCTATCGAGAACGGGTCGGGCACGGCATTGCGCACCGTGCCTTCCGTATACGGGCTCGACGCACGACAAGCCGCGCTCACGTTGCACGCCGCGGGCTTTCGCGTGTCGCTCGCCGCCGGTCGCGTGACGCGAACGCGCCCCGCAGCGGGCACTATGGTACGCAGTGGGTCGGTGGTCGTGCTGGAGTCGCCGCAGTGACGCTCGGTGCGAGCCAGGAGTCGCACCGCGTCAGCGTGCTTGTGGACGCACTGCGTGATGCCGGCGTGCTGGTCGGCGTCAGCGCGGAGCTGCCGGAACGACTGACCGATCTTGTGGACGACAGCCGTCGCGCGACACCTGGCGCGGGGTTCGTGGCTGTGAAGGGGTACGCGCAAGATGGTCATGATTGGATGGTCGCCGCACAGCGCGCGGGTGCCACACTGCTCATCGTGGAAGACGCATCGCGTGTCGCTGCCATGCCAACTCCGCTCCCCAGCATCACCGTGCGAGATGGTCGTCGCGCCGCCGCCGTCGCCGCAGCCGCCTTTCACGACTGGCCGGCCCGTGAGCTGACGATGGTCGGAGTCACCGGCACCAATGGCAAGACCACGACGGTGGGGATATTGCGCCACCTGTTGCATCGCGAGGATCGACCGGCGGCATCCATCGGCACGCTCGGCGTGTTGCTGGGATCGGAGGGCGAGGAGGTGCCTGGCGGGCAGGGACTCACCACACCGGGGCCGGTAGAGCTCCAGCGCCTGTTGCGTCACCTGCGCTCGCGCGGCGTGTGTACCGTGGCGATGGAGGTTTCGTCGCACTCACTTGATCAGCGGCGCGTCGACACCATCGCGTTCGCCGCTGCGGTACTCACGAATCTGACCCGCGATCACCTCGACTATCACGGAACGATGGACGCGTATCGGAGCGCGAAGTTACGTCTGGTGGGGTTGCTCGCGCGCGATGGCGTTGCGCTGTTCAATGGCGATGATCCGGCGTGGCGCGGTGTGACCAACGCACCAAGCGCCTGGAGTTTCGGCATCGACGCGCAGGCTGATGTCACCGCGCGCGACGTCGTGTTTCATGCGCAGGGCAGTCGGTTCCTGCTGGTGGCGCGGGGCGGGGCGCTGCCCGTGTCGCTGCCACTCATCGGCGACTTCAACGTGTCCAACGCATTGGCCGCCGCCGCCGCCGCGCTCGCGCTCGGCGTGAGCCTCGCCGAGGTGGCAGAGCGGCTCGCGTCTGTGCCGCAGGTGCCGGGTCGCCTCGAGCGGTTGCGCACCGCACCGACCGTGTTACGCGATTACGCGCATACGCCGGACGCGCTCGAGCGCGCCTTGCGCGCGGTACGACCGTTCACGCAAACCGAGCTGGGGGCCGGCAGCAAGTTGATTGTCGTGTTTGGCTGCGGCGGTGATCGCGATCGCGGGAAGCGTCCGGAGATGGGACGGCTCGCGGAGGCGTTGGCCGATGTGATCATCGTCACCAGCGATAACCCCCGCACGGAAGACCCAGCGCGTATTCTGGATGACATCGAAGCCGGTATGACTCGCACGGATCATCGGCGCATTGAGGATCGACGCGACGCGATTGCGGAGGCGCTGCGACTGGCTGGTCCTGCCGACGTGGTGCTGCTGGCTGGCAAGGGACATGAGACGTATCAGATTCGCGGCACCGTGTCATACCCATTCGATGAGCGCGTCATCGTGGACGAGTTGTCGGCGACGTTGGTACGCAGCACCTGATCGGAAAATTCCATGACGACATACTCCACCGCGGGCACAGCGTTTTCAGCGATCGATCCGGTCTTACCGCTCGTTCTGCATCCGTATTGGACGCAGGAGCGGGTGGCGCGCGCGCTGCATACGGGCCCAAACGCGCAGTGGCCATTGGGCGGCGTATCCACCGACACGCGCCACATCACCCGCGGTGACCTGTTCGTCGCGTTGTCGGGCGAGCGCTACGACGCGCATGACTTCCTCAGTGACGCGCGCGACCGCGGCGCGGCCGCGTTGGTGGTGAGTGATGCCACGAAGGCGGTTGGCCTCGGTCTGCCGGTGTACGTGGTGCCAGACACACTGGTGGCGTTGGGCCAGTTGGCGACGGCGTGGCGTCGCGCCTGGGGTCGCAGCGTCGTCGCCGTCGCAGGGTCCAACGGGAAGACCAGCACGAAGGAACTGCTGAAAGCGGCGTTGGGTCGCACACTCGCCGTGCATGCCACGGCCGGGACTTTCAACAACCGCGTGGGCGTGCCGCTCACACTGCTCGCCATTCCATCCGACGCGGAGATTGCGGTGGTGGAGTTGGGCACCAACGCGCCGGGCGAGATCGCCACGCTGCGCGCGATTGTCGAACCCGATGTGGCGGTGATGACGTCCATCGGCGAGGAGCATCTGGAGGGTTTGGGCGATCTGGCGGGCGTGTTGCGCGAAGAGGCCGATGTGTTCGACGGTGTGACCC
>JBEBIR010000795.1:0-1946 GCA_040080315.1 Gemmatimonas sp. | reverse complement strand
CCCTTCATGCGCACTTTCGAACCGCTCTCTGCGCCCGCTGGAACGGCGATGAGCACCTTGCGACGTGCCCGCTGCTCGCCGGTTCCCTTGCACGTAGGACAACGTTCGCTGGGAATCTGACCGCGACCCATGCACACCGGACACGGGCGATTCACCGCGAAACTTCCCTGTCCGAATGAAATCACACCGCGTCCGCTGCATTCCGCGCACGACTTGAGTTGCGCACCAGGCGCCGCACCCGCTCCGCGACACGTAGCGCATTCTTCATTGACTTCGAGTTCCACCGGAACCTTTCCGCCCGCCGCGGCCACACGAAACGGCACTTCCACCGTCTTCTCAATCGTGTGTCCGCGCTCCGGCGAACGAGTGCGTGAGCGCGCGCCCGCGGCGCCGGCGCCGAACATCGACGAAAACAGATCGCCCAATCCGCCGATACCGCCCACGTCGAACTCACTGAACGTGCCTGACCCTGCCTGTCCCGGGCCGGTCGAACCAAATCCGCCGGGTCGCGATGACGACGGGCGCGCACCCAGTCCGCCGAATGCGCCAAGTCGTCGCATGTCGTCGTACTGTTTCCGCTGTTCGGCATCGCCGAGCACGTTGTACGCTTCGGAAATCTCCTTGAAGCGCTCGGTCGATTTCGGATCGTTCTGGTTCGCGTCCGGATGATACTTCTTGGCGAGCCGACGATACTGCTTCTTGATCTCGTCGGCGGTCGCCGACGACGCGACACCGAGGACGGCGTAGAAGTCCTTGCTATTCGCCATCAGGACATCAGGGGTGCGGTTCCCGTCCACTGCTTCACGACTACACGCGCCGGCCGCAGGACGTGACCGTTGATGATGTAGCCCACCTGAAACGTGGCCGCGACGATGTCGTCCTCGGCCTCGCTCAATGCCGGTGTCGTGGTCACCGCTTCGTGCTGCGTGGGATCGAACGGATGTCCCGTCGGGTCGATGGTTTCAAAGCCGTGTCCCGACAGCGACTTGAACAATTTCTTTTCGACCATCAGCACGCCGTCAACAACGGTCTTCGCGTCCACGGCCAACGGGTCGACATGCGCGAATCGCGTGACATCGTCGATGGCGTCGAGGATGCCACGCACCAATTCGCCCTGCGCGCGCCAGCCGGCTTCCTGACGCTCCTTCACCGCGCGGCGACGGAAATTGTCATACTCGGCCGCGAGCCGCAGCAGGCGATCGTTGAGGGTCTGTATCTCGCGCTGCTCGGGCGACGCGGTCGCATCGACTTCAGCGGGCGCGGTGGCCTGGGCCTGCGCGGCGTCGGACTGGTCGTCCGTCATGGATTCGGTTGGATCGGTCATGGTCGTGTGTTATCGCTTGGGCCGTGGCGCGGGCGGGTCAAACGCCGGGCTCGGCGGTATGGCACCATACGCGTCAGGAACCTGAAAGTTTAGTAGTCTAGCAGGGGAAAATGCGGCCCCGTCAGGCCCCAAGCGTCTCACAGCCCTCCTCGGCGACTCAGTCGGCCAGCGCAGCCACCGCGCCGAGTAGACTCGGCGCAGCGCGCTTGGTAGCATTCGAATGCGACCCGATGACATCCCGCTGACGACCATCGGCAGATTGGCGTCATGACTCGACTACGATAGCATGTGAGGCCCGCTGTGATGATCCCGGCGCCAGTGCTGATGACGGCGGAAGACCTGTTGGCACGCCCCGTACCGTACAGACGGACGGAGCTCGTAAACGGGCGGCTGATGGTGCGAGAACCCGCAGGATGGACGCACGGTGACATTGCCGCGCGCATCATGGGCGCGCTCACGGTGCACCTCCGCGTGCAGCAGCGCGAGAGCGGTGAGCCAACTCCGCATGGGCGACTGCTGGCCGCTGAGACGGGGTTTGCGCTGCAGAGGAATCCTGATACCGTGAGGGCGCCAGACGTCGCCTTCGTGAGGTGGGAGCGCTGCCCAAGCGAACCGCCGGCCG
>JBEBIR010000794.1:0-1947 GCA_040080315.1 Gemmatimonas sp. | reverse complement strand
CTGCAGGTGGGCATGATCCTGGCCGCGTTCCTGTTCATGAAACGCATGGCCGAGGTCACTAATGTGCAGGCCGTAACCCGCGAGCTGATCGATGTACCGGAGGGCGCAGACGCGATGGATATCGGATTGCGTTCCGTGCCACGCGGAGTCGAAGTGTTCGAGATCGACGGGCCGTTCTTTTTCGGCGCTGCCGAACGATTCAAGGAAGCGCTTGGCGAGATGGGTCGCAAACCACGGGTACTGATTCTGCGACTGCGCAACGTGCCCGCCATTGACGCCACGGGCATCTCCCTGCTCCGCGACCTCCACCGTCGTGCACAACGCGATGGCACGGTGTTGATGCTATCAGGGCTGCATTCTCAGCCGCTGTACGCGCTCGAGCGCGAGGGCTTGCTGGCCGAGATCGGCGAAACGCGCATTTTCTCAGGGGTCGACGACGCATTGGCCAGCGCGCGCGACATCGTGGGCGCGCCCGCCGTGCCGGCGCCGGATGAGCCCCATCGCGTGGTGGCGAATCCGACGCCCGCTGGCGGCACGCCGATCAGAAGAACACGACGTTGACACCCAGATAGTAGGTGACAAAATCGGCGCGGCCTCGCAACGGGATCGGATCACTGTCGTTCCTGAAGGCCTCTTCAATGCGCTCCTTGTTCAAATAGCGGACGTCGTCGTGTCGCAGATAGCGCGCGCCGAGATCGAGACGGACCGGGCGCGCGCCGTTGTAGACGCGAATCGTCACGCCCCCCGCACCGCCATACGCGGCGACGAAATCACTGGCGTTGGTGGTGCTGGCAAATGCATCGTTGGCGCTGTTGCTTGAACCCTCTACGGAACTCTCCGTCCAGAACACCGAGAATCCGCCGAGTGCCGCGACATACGGTGACAGGGGGCCCACGGTGCCGCCGATTTGCGGCCCACCGACCACCGAGACGATGCTACTGGTGGTTCGCAGGTCGAGCTTTACCAAGCCGCCGGTGTTGGCAAAGTCGATCCGTCGGGTGTTTGACCCATAGGTCACGACGCTCAGGTCGGCGCGGAGGTTCACAAGGCCGTTCTGATCGAGCCGCCCAAGTCCCGTGACACTCACACCAAAGCCGTTGCCAGTATTGGATCCGAAGTCACCTTTGGGCTCCGTCACCTGCAGATGTGCGGCGCCGGACAGACGACCGTTCAAGGCTGCGGGCGACCGTGACTGAGCGCCAGCAGGATTGCCGAAGATCAGCGCGGCACATGCTGCGGCTGCCGCGAACGGCACGTATCGGGAGTGCGAGGGCCTATTCATAAATCGAGCGTTGCTGGAGTTTGGATCGCGGAGCGCGCGCGCTCCGTCTCGAGGAAGTCTCACCACGGATAGCCTGACCAACATTGGTACGTGCGACGCCTTCGAAAGTGTCACGACGCGGTATATTTCCAATCTCTTCCCGCGAAACCGACCTTGGAGCCGATGGACCAGAAAGCTGACAATGAGCCTGTCGACGACGCGTTTCTCGACGACGACACACTCGGTCTCGCGTCGGACGACGATCTCGACGAGGAGTTTCCCCTCGGCGATGGCGTGGCCGAGCGATCGAGTGTGGTGCAGTGTCCGTACTGCGGCGAGCCCGTTGAAATCACACTCGATCCGGGATCCGGTTCCCAGCAGGACTACATCGAGGATTGTGCGGTGTGCTGCCGCCCGTGGAACGTCTCCGTCACGTACCACGATGATGGCAGCGTCGACGTCTTCGTGGACGCGAGCGACGATCCGTGATGCAATCCCTGATGCATGACGCGTCGATGACATCAACCGAACTGGCACCGCTCTTGGCGACCGCGCTCACGCGATCGGCGCACGAGGGTGCCCGCATTGTCGCGCTGCACTGGCTTCACGAGCTTGTCGTGGCTCGGGATCAGTGGTTCGAGGCATTGGCTGAGCATGTCGTTGAGTCCGATCCGGCAGCAGCCCGT
>JBEBIR010000793.1:0-1948 GCA_040080315.1 Gemmatimonas sp. | reverse complement strand
GGTATGCCGTCTCCGTGTACAGCATGTGCGCAGACGGTACCGCAACGCTCGCCGTGATCGCCGATGTCCAGCGCAGCGTCAACGCGTGGGCCTTCAGCAACTTCCGCATTCCTGGGCAGGCACAGTACGATCTCGTTTCACAGCTCAGGGCGGCAAAGGCGGAGCGCGATTCTCCGCGGCCACTCACGCCGGCGTTGCGGGGAGCTCGGCCCTGACGACCTGCGCTGCTCTCAATGACTCGCTCTTCGGACGCATCCCCTATCGTTCGCCCGCTGCTGGATGCTGCGTTAGGCACTCACACTGACAACTACCATGGCTCAGAGCAAACTACGTGTCGGTCTGATCGGACTGGCACTGTTCGCGCCCACGATGCTCGTCGCTCAAGGCGCGGGCCAAGGTGGGATGCCGGCATCAGGCGCGCGCGATCCCGCCGTTCACGCCATGTGGCAAGAGTGGCGCACGATTGTGTCGAACATCAGTAAGTCAGCGGCGCTGATGCCGGACTCCAGTTACCGGTTTCGGCCCGTGGAGACGGTCATGACCTTCGGCGAGTTGCTTGCGCACGTATCGATGACACAGTACTCGATTTGTTCGAGCACGTTGCGCGTAGCGACTCCGGCAGACTCGGCTCGTCGCGAAGGCGCCGGGAAGGCTGAATTGCGTCGACAATTCGACGCATCGGTTTCTTTCTGTCTTCAAGCATATCAACAGAACTTGGCGGCGATGTCTGATCAGCCCAACGAACAAGGCCGGCGATACTTCGGCCTCGCACACAATACGGCGCATGTTAACGAGCACTAAGGCAACATGGTGACATACCTCCGCATACTCGGCTTCGTCCCGCCGTCTTCACAGCGCTGACTTGCGGAGAGCGACCGCGCTGGTCGCTAACAAGGCGCTGCGGCTGCCAAACGCCCACGAGGCACCGCCATTGCGAATATTGCGCTCTTTTCGAAGCCCGCTCTTGCCTCTTCTCCTCGTAGCCGCGTGCCGACCCACGCCTTGCCTGCGTGGTCCGACCGGGCGGGCGCTTCCCGCGGCGCCAATGGGCGTCGGCCAGCAGGTGACACTGCACGCTGGCGCACTCGACATACTGGGGGAGTGTGATTTGCCTTCGGCAGCGAGGGTGCGGTGGAGCTCAAGCGATACCGGTGTTGCCCGCGTCGATACAAGCGGTACGATCTCGGCGCGGTCTGCGGGCACTACAGAGATCTCAATTCAGGTAGGACGAAAGCGCGTCCGTCACACCATCATCGTCGCGGAGCAGAAACGATAGTGCTGCAGCAGGGCGCAGTCACGATAGACACGCCACGTCCTCGACTCTCTCATGCCAATCGCACGACTCGCCATTGCGCGGCTTTCGATGATGTTCTGGCTTTCGGCATGCTATTCCGCTACGCCCCTGACACCGGGGCCCGGTCCAGCGGCATTCGCGGGAGTGGTCGTTATTCGTGTGACACAACTGGACGGGAAGCGGCGAGACGTGTGGTATCCATCGATCGACGGCGACAGTGTCTTGGTCGGACTACAAGGCAAGATCGTGCACCCATCGACACCGCCGGTGCGAATAGCCATGCGTGAGATTTCGAAGCTCGAGCACGTGAAGGTGCGAGAAGGAGTCACGGCATTGGTGATAGCAGGCATCATAGCCGCCGCCTACTATGCGTTCGTGTTCCTCTCCTATGCCGGGGTCATTCGGCCTTTGTGGTAGAGCGCCGTTGGAGGCGCACGCACGGCTCGTCGTCAGTGACGTACGGCGCAGGGTGGGCCATGCCAGGGACGGCGGCTGGGCTTGTGTCTCATCAAACCGTAGCGGTATCTGAAGTCGAACGCATTCAACGACAACAGGAGACGGGAACATGAAGCGCAATCAGTTCTTGATCATCGCGGCACTCGTCCCCGGCCTGTTTGGCTTGGCGAATATGCTCGCTCCTGAAGGGCTGCGTAG
>JBEBIR010000792.1:0-1949 GCA_040080315.1 Gemmatimonas sp. | reverse complement strand
ATCGCGCGAGAATCCCACCAGCGACTCGGCGACGTTGCGCGCGATGGTCCACGGAGCCAACGGCGAATTGGCGTCGAATGGCGCGCGGAGGTACGACATCGGCGCCTCCCGCTGGATTTCCAACAGCGGCTTCATCTCCAATCGCTTGCCGGAATAGAGCTCGGAGAACACCGATGTGCGCACGAAGGCTTCGCGCACCGGCGCCTTCGGATCGCGCAGCCAATCGTTCGTGGTGGGATCGATGGCTGCGTTGGTCTTTGGCCATCCGTAGACCGTCCGGCCCACGGTCATCGACAGTTCGTCGTCCACGTAGATGAACGGCGCGATCGTCGCCCAGTCGTGGAACTGCCACTTCCCGTTGATGACCTTGTACCACTCCAACGGAATGCTGAACAGAATCTCGCGCTGCGCCAACCATCCGTAGTTGCCCACCTCGATCGCCATGCGGCCGTAGTCGAGGAGCATGAGCGTCACGAACGGTGCGGGCACACGAAAGCGCCCGAGCTCCGGCGGAATGTGGTTGAGATAGCTGTCAACGAACCGCTGCAACGATCCCAGACTCGCGCGAAGCGGAAACGCTCGCGCCGACATCCCCTCGAATGGGAATGGCGGTTGGACGGGCAACGACACACCCGGGAGTTCGACGAACCTCGGCAGCGGCGACGGCGTCATGACGCTTGCCTCGTCCTGCACTATCCGCCCACGGCGGCAACGTGGACGGTGACCTGACCGCGACGATTACCGCCGCCGTCCTTGATTGCCCCCAGATACGCGCCCGGCGGCTGATCGTCCGGAACGGTCACGCTGACCGTGACGTGGCCATCCCGACTTGCGAGTGCGACGCCAAGCAACGGCAGTCCGTCGACGCCGTCGGTTGGAGACAACGGATCAATGCTCAACAGCATGAACTCAGCATCGGGATCCAGCGCCACCGTCACCGTGGCCGGCGCGCGCGAACTCACTTGCACGCTATGCCGCGAGTCAAAGGCACGCGGACCACCCGACATCGCCGTCGCGAACTGGTTCATCGCCGCCGAACCTCCGGGCACGATCGACGTGAGCGTATTGCCGACGATTTTGGCCGCCTCCACCCATGTACCGAGCAGCGGTTGAATCACCGGCCCGAAGGGGCCCCAGATATTGTTCGGACCAAACTCTGGCTGCTTGTCGCTCACGGTCTGCCTCGGGGAGTTCGTTGATGGCGATGACGATACAACGTGGCTCACGCGAGCGATAGCGCGACGGCGAGCCGGGTGACGATCCTGAGACTCGTCGTTTGCGATGGTGGAACAACAGAGGAGAGACGGAAGACTGGAGACGACAGACGCAGACGCGGCTGGGCTTGCTCTTGAGTCGCCCGTCTTCCGTGGAGAGACAAAGGACTGGAGACGGCAGACTCAGCGTCCGCTGGTCTTGGTCTTGAGTCGCCAGTCTGGAGTCTCTCGTCTGTTGTTCCCAATCGCGAAAGACGAGTAGCAGGAGCGACCCTAGACTAGCCTAGAGGTCCTCCCGCGAGACGCCGTCCACGCCAAGAATGAAGTCCGAGCCGAACACCAGCGCGGGCGTCTGGAAGCCCGGGCGATGCACGCCACGGAGCACGAGCGCCGCAGCGGCGACGGCAGTTATCGCCGTCAGGGTGTACGCCTCGGGGGCTCGCAGACGAGACGTGGCGGTTCGGCCTTCAGCGTCGGCCGCCTCACCCCAGACCACCGAGTGTCCCAGGCGGCGCGCGCGCGCTGTGGGGCCGTTCGGAAGCGCGCGAATCAACGCACGAAGGGTACGCTGCACGAAAGGGACCGAGAGTGGTCCTCTCCACGAGGCGCACGCGCGAAGGATCGTTCGCCACACCGTCGACGGGACGACATAGATCTCGATGTTCGCGATACCGGTGCTGCGATAGGCGGTGACGAGGTCACCCCAGGCAATCTGTAATCCGGTGACTGGGCCTT
>JBEBIR010000791.1:0-1954 GCA_040080315.1 Gemmatimonas sp. | reverse complement strand
CCCGTCGGGCAACGGATCATCGGTGATCAGGCGAATACGGGAATCACGAAGCGCGGCCGTCTCGATCAGCTCGCGCGTGCCGTCACTTGAGCGGCTATCGACGACCAACACTTCCAGCAGCGGGGCCGTCTGCTCCATCAGTCCACTCAGACAAGGCGACAGCCGGCTCGCCTCGTTGAGCGTCGCCACCACGACCGTCACGGTGGTATCGGAGACGGGAGACGGGAGACCGAAGCCGGCGTGCGGTCGCACCGGAGGGCGACGCGTGCGTCCCGGCGCCAGGCGCGCGAACACCACGCCCAGCATCACCGTCTGCGCGACGAGCAGCACCGCGGCAAATCCGTGCAGCGCCTCCATCGGTGGCACCGTTGGCAGTCCTCCGGCTTGGGAAACTCAGTTCTCAGTACTCAGTACTCAGTACTCCGTCTTAGTATATGTATGCGAGGAGCCGCAGGAACGGTTCTTCGCCGCTGCCGGAGCCCCACCCCCTCCACATGTTCGTGACCAAACTGACGGAGCACGCCCGCATCGCCGTACCGCTGATCTGCGGTCCGATGTACCCGTGCAGCAATCCAGAACTTGTTGCCGCCGTAAGTCGCGCGGGTGCTCTGGGCGTGGTGCAGCCCATCGCCCTGACCTATGTGCATGGCCACGACTTCCGTGATGGCCTGCGCCTCATTCATCGTTTGGCCGACGGAAAGCCAATCGGCTTCAACGCGCTCATCGAGGCATCCAGTTCGACCTATCACAATCGCATGGTGCGCTGGGTTGAGATCTCCCTTGAGGAAGGGGTGCGCTTCTTTGTCACCTCGCTGGGTAATCCACGCTGGGTCGCTGATCGCGTGCACGCGGCGGGCGGCGTCGTGTATCACGATGTCACCGAGCGAAAGTGGGCGCAGAAGGGGCGCGACGGCGGTGTCGACGGACTGATCGCGGTGAATCGTGAGGCCGGTGGGCACACGGGTTCGCGTGATCCGCGCGCGCTGTTGGACGAAATCGGCGCTCTGGGGCTTCCCGTGGTCGCCGCTGGTGGCGTCGGCAACCCGACACAGTTTCGCGCGCTCCTGGACTTTGGCTACGCCGGCGTGCAGTTGGGCACGCGGTTCATCGCCACCACCGAGTGCAACTCCGACCCGGCGTACAAGCAGGCCATTGTCAATGCGACGTCGCGCGACGTCGTGCTCACCGAACGGCTCACCGGTGTGCCCGTCTCGGTGTTGCGCACGCCGTATGTCGAGCGACTCGGCACGACGGTGAGTCCCGTGGCGCGTTGGCTGTTTCGCGGTCGACGCACGAAGCGCTGGATTCGCACCTGGTATGCGCTCCGCTCATTGCGTCAGTTGAAGCAGTCCAGCGTCGACGGTGCGAATCAGGATTACTGGCAGGCGGGGCAAAGCGTCAACGCCATTCACGACATTCGTCCGGCGGGTGACATCGTCGCCGAGTTTGCTGCGGCGCTGAGCGAAGGTCCACTGTGATGCGCCCCTTTCGCGATGGAACAACAGAAGAAAGACGGCAGACAGGAGACGGCAGACCGAGACACCAACAGTCTTGGTCCCGAGTCGCCCGTCTTCCGTGGAGAGACAAAGGACTGGAGACGGCAGACTCCGACGCTGCCGGTCTTGGTCTCAAGTCGCATGTCTCTCGTCTTCCTGTCTGTTGTTCCATTAGCGCCACGGACGGCTCATTCACCACTTTCACGCCAGCCACTAGCGAGACCGCCCTATCATGATCGGACGCGCCCTAACTCCGGTTGTGCGTACGCTGATTGGCGCACTTGTCCTGATGCACGCGCCACGCGCGCTCATGGCTCAACCCGCGAACGCGCCCTCGGCGTCGTCCCTGCGCGTGCCTGGCCTGCGCGCGCCCGTCACCCTGCTGCGTGACTCGGCGGGCATCGTGCATATCCGCGCCGCGAACGAGCACGATCTGTTCTTCGCGCAAGGATACAATG
>JBEBIR010000790.1:0-1959 GCA_040080315.1 Gemmatimonas sp. | reverse complement strand
GACTCGCCGAACAACTGCGTCTTCAGCGTGTCGTTGATCAACACCACCGGTTGACCGGCATCATACTCTGAGCGCGTGAAGTTGCGCCCGGGACTGATGTCCGACGCATCCACCTGCGGCCAGTCCGGGCTGTACGCGTCGTATCCCACGTTGTCGAGGCGCACGTTCTTGTACGCGAAATTGCCACCGCCGCCCAGCACGCCAATCACATTGGCGATACCTGGCAGTCGCGAGATCATCTCCCACTCGTCAAACGAAATCGGCGGGTTCCGTCGGTCGGGGCACTTTTCGTCCGTGCCGTCGCACGCCGTAATGCCGCTGCTTCGCCGCTGTACGATGAATGTGGTCGCGCCGATCTCGTCGAGGTCCTTCTGGAATGACGCCCGAATGCCGTTCACCACAGCACCCATCGCCACGACTACGAACACGCCGATGGCCACACCGGCAATCGTCAGTGCAGCGCGCACCTTGTTGGAACGGATGGCCTCGATCGCCATCCCGACACCTTCGAGCACCAGCAGGAGTCGATTCATCTGGCTTACTCCTGGCGCAACGCGGCAATGGGATCAAGCTGCGACGCGCGGCTTGCCGGATACAGACCGGCCGCGATTCCGACGCCCGCTCCGGTGACGATCGCGGCGGCGATAGACCACGGCGCGACGGCCGCAGGCAGCGGCGTCAACGCGGCAATCAACTCGGCGAGTCCAAGACCGAGTCCAATGCCGATCAGGGCGCCCAAGGTGCTGAGCGTCGCGGCCTCCACGAGAAACTGCGACATGATGTCACTGCGCTTGGCGCCGAGTGCCTTGCGCACGCCAATCTCACGCGTGCGTTCAGCCACTGCCACGAGCATGATGTTCATGATCACCATGGCGCCGACAATCAGGCTGATGGCCGGCAGTGCGGTGCCAAACAGGATGAGCCGTCCCTTCAGCTCATTGATAAATCCGAACGCGGCGTCCTGCGTGACCAATCCGAAATTGTCGGGTTCACTGGCGCGCAGGCCGCGCAATCCGCGGAGCGCGCCTCGCGCTGCCTCAACGCCCTCGGCCAGATCTTCCTGTCGCGGCGCCTGCACGATGAGTGACGAAATGTCGCGCTGCGGACGGATGATGCGCCCCATGGGTGACGTATAGGGCGCGATGGCCAGCCGGTCGAGCGAGAAACCGAAGACAGACCCTTGCTTCTCGATCACGCCAATCACGGTGAACGGGACACCCGCGACGCGCAGTTCTCGACCCTCCGGGTTCAGATCGGGGAAGAACTGATCCGCCACATCGACACCGATGACCAGAACGGTCGCGCCGGCGCGCACTTCCTGGTCAGTGAATGCGCGGCCCTTTTCCACCGCGAATGTCTTGATCTGGAAATAGTTCGCATCGGTCGCGACGGCTTGCACCTGACGCGGTCGCCGACCGGGCGCCGATGCGTACTTGAACGTCTCACTGACGACGCTGGAGTTCATGCCCGAGGGAATCGCGTCGCGCACGATATCCACGTCGGTCATTTTCAACAGCGGGTTTCGCTGCGCCGTGCGGGCGTCGAATCCGCGGTTGCCGCCCGGCCCGGTGTTGTTGAACCGGCGAAGCGTGAACGTATTCTTCCCGATCAGTCGACCGGCAAAGTCTTCTTCGACGTAGCGCCCCATCCCTTCCACGATCGACACGACCGCGATCAGGAACATCACGCCGATGGTAACGCCCAGGAGCGTAAACGCGCTCTTCAGCTTTTGAACGCGAAGCTGGGACAGGGCCAGGCCAATTGCATCACGAGTTTTCACACACGAAAAATAACCCGGAGACGTCTACTCGTGGCGAAGGGCCGCAATGGGATCCAAACGTGCCGACGGGTGAGTTGGTCTGTACGACCCGGGTGAGGAGCGCGCCGATCACCAGCCCGACCGACGCGAGTCGGACGGGCTCCAGAAATGGCATCCTATTCGTATCGGAGGGCGTCGAC
>JBEBIR010000789.1:0-1960 GCA_040080315.1 Gemmatimonas sp. | reverse complement strand
GGCGAGCGATCCAGCCTCGACTTTCGAGATCTGGAACTCCCGCATCAAACTCGGCAGGCTGTACGACAGGAACATCAGGTCCATGCCGTCGACCATGAGACCGACAAACCCAGAGACGAGCACAATGATCCATACGCGGTCTTGCTTCACGTATGCGGCCTGCGCGCTGATTGTCCGACGAGGACGCCGGAGAAAAGTGGCACCGTCGTGTCGGCGGTGAGCAGCTCACTGCGCAGCCGTTCGTGCAAGGTGGCGATGTCCAGCTCCTGCTCTGTTGCCAAACCGTACTCGACGATCTTCGGTGCGAGACTGTGCGCCAGCGCTGCCCACCGTTCGTGCGCACCCGAGTCTGCGCCTGCGCTGAGCGGAATCTCCGCGATCGGCGTCGCGGCCTCGAGGCCCGCGTCGCCCATGCGAGCGTAGAGCTCGAACCCGAGATTGACGTGTGCTCCGGACTGCGCGAATGCGCCTCGAATCCAGCGCATGACGTTCATGAACAACGGCAGATTCGGGAGCTGCCATGAGACCGACGCGGACGCGAGTTCCTGAAACGCAACGATACCACCGGGTCGCACGTGTGTCGCGAGGTGCCGTAGTGTCTCAGTGGGATCGGGTTGGTACATCAGCACGAGTCGGCCAACGATGGCGTCGAACATGTCATTGGGCGGGAGACTGTTACGAGCCGTGTGCAGGAATGACACGTTGTCTCGCTTCAGCTCCATGCGCCGTTGCTCGGCGAAGGACAGCACGTGTTCGTCCACGTCCACGCCCAGCACGCTTCCGGTCGGACCCACCAAGTCCGCCACGAGAAAGCTCACATCAGCGACGCCGCAGCCGACGTCGAGCACGCGCATGCCTGGACCAAGACCCGACGCGCGAAAAAAGCGCTCCGACGACGGGCGCAGGACCGCCGCCTGTTGGATCAGCCGGAGGTATTCGGCATCGGTTCTACCGAGGACATAGTCTCCGGGCGCACGGCGCGTTGGCATGGCGTCACTAAGCTCGTAGCTGTCTCGCGGCGTCGCCAGAGGCGAGCCGGGCGCCGAGCGAACCCAGGGCTGGCGTCAAAACGCATCACCTCACATCCGACGAGACTGACCGCGCATCAGGCAATGAGAATGGTGCGGGATAATCCTGTGCCGCTCCAGCCGCGTCGAGCCGCCGAAGCTCTTTGCGAATGAAGAACGCTCCTAAGTCCGGAATCAACGATCGGACAGCGCCGACGCTTTGAGCGCCACCAGCACTCGCAAAGACGGCGCCAGCGATGGCGACTCCGAGAAATCGAACGTGCATTTGAGTCATCCTGACGGCGTCGCGGCCTTGGTCTCCTGCGCGGTGACCGCGAACGGTGTGCCCAGCGCGAGGGCGATCATGACGACAGTCATGCCTACTTCACGCCCGCCGCCGCCATCAGGCGCTTTACTTCTTCAATCCAGTTCAGCACGATGATCGGCCCTGCCGCCGCTTTGCCCGCGAGCGGCTTCGCGAAGACGAAGTGCGTGCCGTCGCGCGAGACATCGTAGTTTCGTATGGACCGAGCACCATGCACGTAATTGCGCATATCGAACAGCGCGGTGCGTGTCACGGTCGTGGTAGTACCGAATGTGAAGCGCGCGATGGTCAGACTGTCCGTCTCGTTGTCCACATACGCCAGTTCGTTGTTCGCCACCCACGCCGGTTCTGTACCGCGACCGGCCGACACCAGCGTGTGCCCGCCCGGCGTCAGAAACGGCTGCACGTACACTTGCGATTGTCCGGCTTCGTTCGACACGTACGCAATCCACTTGCCGTCGGGAGACACTTCGCCCGTCTCCTCATCGAACGTGCTGGCGACGACCGGTTGCATCGTGCGCGGCGAACCGCTGGTCGGGATCGCGCGCGAGCAAGAGCCCGAGCGCCTTCTTCACGCGCGGCCAGATGCGCCGCAGAAAAGCGTCGTCGGCCGCCATCGTGTGCTCGC
>JBEBIR010000788.1:0-1961 GCA_040080315.1 Gemmatimonas sp. | reverse complement strand
ATGCCACCTGTGCCATCGGCGGCCAGATTTCCCTCGATATCGTAGCCAGTGGTGATGCGGATTCGGGACTCATCACGCGAAGAGAGATCTGGCGAGATGGCAAACGGGTTCACCCCTTGCTTGACGGACTTGAACAGCTTGTCGGCGCCGCTGTAGAACACGTTGGCGTCGTGCCGCGACAGGATGAACGGCGTGTTCCAGTTCCAACGCGTGGCCACGTTCGGGTCGGCGAGTTCCGCCTTCATGCGCACGCGGATGTCGGCGATCTCCTTGAGTTGCGCCGGTGTGAGCGGTTTTGTGCCGTCGCCCTTGATGCGCGAGATCTGTGTGCCAAACTGCGCGCGCGACACCGTGCGCGCCCGGATGTTCACGCTCTCACCCGTCGCGAGATTCCGCCGGGAGATGTTGCCACCCTGTGATTCGTAGTACACCAGGTTGGGATTGAACGGGTCCTGTGCCGTCTGCAGTCCATCGGCGCCGGCGACCGCAAACCAGTCGGTCATTTGCAACGGGGCATTGTTGCGGCGACTCAGTCCACACGACGTGCCGTTGTCCTGCAAGCCGCCACACACGCGATACGGCACCTGAAAGTCGTAACTGATGCCGTAGAACTGACCCATGGCCATGTTATTCAGCGCGTCGTACGTGCCGCCGCGATCCCACGTCTGAAAAATCCCGGCGTCACCTCCGATGATGAAGTGCTCTGGATCATTCGGATTGATCCACATGCCATGGTAGTCCTCGTGGATGCCGAGCATGCTCGCGCGCCACGAGTACCCGCCATCGTCAGAGAACGCGAAGTCCACGGCCATGCGATAGATCCGATCCGGGTTTTTCGGATCGACGCGGATCTGCGAGAAGTAGAACGGCCGATTGTTGATCGTGCTCATCCACGTCCACGTCGCGCCCGCGTCTTTGGAACGATAGAGTCCGTTCAGCAGCCGCTGCGGCTTGGCGCCGCGCACACTATCGGCTTCGACCATCGCGTACACGATATCCGGGCTGCTCTGCGCGATCGCCAGACTGATGCGACCCTTGGTGGTGGCGGGAAATCCGCCGCCACTGATCTCCCTCCAAGTGGTGCCGCCATCCGTGGTCTTCCACAACGCGGATCCGGGTCCGCCACTCTTGAGAAAATGCGCTTTGCGAATGCGCTCCCAACTTGCCGCATACAGCACGTTCGGGTCACGTGGATCCATCGCGAGGTCTACAAATCCGGCGCGGTCGCTGATGAACTTGCTCAGCGTCCACGTCTTGCCACCGTCGACGGTCTTGTACAGGCCACGTTCCGCGTTCGTGCCCCAGAGCGCGCCGAGCGCAGCGACGTACACGATATCGGGATTGGTGGGGTGCACCAGAATGCGGCCAATATGCTGCGTCTTCTCAAGCCCCATCGACTGCCAGGTGACGCCACCGTCGACGGACTTGTAGATGCCGTAGCCGGGAGCAACGGAGTTGCGTGAATCTTCTTCGCCCGTGCCCGCCCAGATGATCTTCGGGTTGCTGGGGGCGATGGCGAGATCGCCCATGGAGGCGATCGGTGCCTTCTCCCATAGCGGCACGAAGGTGGTGCCCGCATTCACCGTCTTCCAGATGCCACCCGTGGCGCCAGCAACATAGAACGTCTTGGGTTGACTGGGGTGCGCTTCCACATCGGTAATGCGACCCGCCATGTTGACCGGGCCGATGGAGCGCCAGCGCAGCCCATCGAGCGTGGCGGCATCGGGTGTTTGCGCACTGAGGACGGCAGCGCCGAGGCAGAGCGGGGCGACGGCGCGCAACGCGAATCGGAAGAAAGACACGAGGGAGGGGATTGGGGTCGGTGGCGGCACGATTCGCAAAACTAGCACGAACCGAGCTGCTTTGCGCCGGCACAGCAATAGCGCATGAATCGTCCTCCGACCCATACTTCGCGACATTGAAGCGCGCATTTCGCCCTCTCGACCGTCGACATGACACCC
>JBEBIR010000787.1:0-1965 GCA_040080315.1 Gemmatimonas sp. | reverse complement strand
CGCGTCCGATCCGCGCCGCGTCCGCGCCCGACGGTCCGACGCCCGAGCTGTAGTCGCGTCCCCGTGCGAGCCACCACGCGCCCCAGAGCACCATCGGCGCGAGGACGGCGCCCCATCGCCGGACCGGCCCGCGCGTGACGAGGGTGTCTTCGTTCGCATCGGGACCCACCTCGCCCCAGTACAGATAGCCACTCCGCTGGTCGACCGAAATGCGATAGGGATTCCGGTTGCCCATCACGAAAATCTCCGGACGCGTCTTCGCCGTACCAATCGGAAACAGATTATCGGCGGGAATCTCGTACGACCCGTTGGTGAGCACGCGGATGCGCAGGATCTTGCCACGCAGGTCGTTCGTGTTGGCCGACGTGCGCCGTGCGTCGTACGGTTCGTGTCCGGGCCGATCGTCGGTTGGTGAAAAGCCGTGGCTCGCGAACTTCACGCCGGGCTCATTGAACGGTGTCGAGTTGTCGCCCGTGGAGATATACAACAATCGCCCCGGCCCGAACGCCAACGACCCGCCGGTGTGGCAACAGATCTCTCGCTGCGAGTAGAACTGCAGCACCACCCGTTCGCTGCTCACCCGCAAGGAATCGCCGTCGAACTCGAATCGCGAAAGCCGATTCACACTCGTATCGGCGGGGCTATAGAACAGATAGACGAAGTGATTCGTCGCGAAATCGGGATCGATGGTCAGGCCCAGCAAACCCTCCTCCACGTTGGTGCCATTGGCGCTCTTGGAATACACCGCAACGCGCCCCGCAGGTCGTACCGAACGATCGGCATCTCTGTACAGCACCACCTCACCGCCGCGCTGCGCAATCAGCACATCCCCACTGGGCATCACCGCCATCTCCGTTGGCTCGGCCAGCGTTCCCATGGTGAGCACCGTCTTGCGAAGCACCGAGTCGGGCGGTACGCGCTGAGCTATGGCCTTTCCGTATTCGACGGCACCGCGTGTGCCGATGGCGTACCGAATGCCGCCCAGCACGTGCTGCAGGAACAATGAGTCGCTGTATGACTCCACCGTATGACCCAGTCCGGTATACCACGCGCGTCCACCATCGAAATCGTGATACCAGGCCATGGGGTGACTGGCGCCATTTTCGCCGCCGGTATAGCTCGCTTCATCGATCGTCAGCAGTACGCGCAGATCGGTTGCGATGAACTTGAAATTGTACCATTCGTCCGTACGCTTCCATTCCTGCGGCAAATGGCGTGTCGCAGCGTTTCCGGCATCCATCGTGCGCAGCGTTGCCGTCTGAATGGCGGGATGGCTCTTGAAGTAGCCACCAACCAGACGCCCGTACCAGCGCCAACCGTATTCCGCGTCCGCGGCCGCATGGATTCCCACGAAACCACCGCCAGCTTGTACAAATCGCTGCAGGTCCACTTCCGCCGCACGTCCGAGAATGTCGCCGGTGGTGCTGAGGAACACCACGGCCGCATAGTTGCGCAGCGAGTCCTCGGTGATGCGCGCCGCATCTTCGGTGGTGTCCACCGTGAAACCGTTGGCGGCGCCGAGACGCATGAGCGCCGTCTTGCCGGCCTCAATCGATTCGTGTCGATAGCCATCGGTCTTTGAGAACACCAGCACGCGCGGCGGCGCCGACGGTTCGCATCCCTGCAGCGCTGCACACGCCAGCGCCGCCAGCACGTATCGCATCATCGGCATACGGATTCGCGTAGGGGTTAGTCCAGTCGTTCCACCCGTGATGGTCCGCACCAATATACAGCAACCTCTTCCTTCTTACTCCATCTCCCCGGCGAGCGACCGAACGCGTAGCTTCGGAAGGACCCTCACTCTCATTCTATCCCGCCCTCCATGACACGCCCCAGCCTGCGCGGCATCACCCCGCTCCTCGGCCTCCTGGCCGCGTCTCTCGTGCTCGACCCCGCGCCAGTCGCTGCGCAACGCGCTGGCACAAGAAACATCACGCTGCGCGACGTGCTCGCCGAGGCCACTTA
>JBEBIR010000786.1:0-1967 GCA_040080315.1 Gemmatimonas sp. | reverse complement strand
CCGACGTGTTTCCCTTCACCCGAGCACTGCGTGGCCGACCGTCATTTGTTCACATCGGAGTCCGTGACCGAGGGGCATCCGGACAAGATCGCCGATCAGATTTCCGATGCGGTGCTGGACGCGATCCTTGCGGTGGATTCCGACGCGCGTGTGGCCTGTGAGACGCTGGTGACCACGGGTCTGGCGGTCATCGCCGGCGAGATCACCACCTCGGCCTACGTGCACTTGCCGGAAGTGGTGCGGCAGACCATCCACGACATCGGCTACAACGACGCCAACTTCGGCTTCGATGCGAAAACGTGCGCCGTGATCAGCACCATCGACCGCCAGTCGCCGGATATCGCGCAGGGCGTGGACACCGGTGGCGCGGGCGACCAAGGCATGATGTTTGGATATGCAACCGATGAAACGCCGGAACTCATGCCGCTGCCCATTCAGCTCGCGCATGCGCTCACCCATCGCCTCGCGGCGCTGCGCAAGGATGGCACGCTGCCGTGGTTGCGCCCCGACGGCAAGGCGCAAGTCTCGGTGGTGTACGAGAATCATCGGCCGGTGGCGGTCGACACCGTGGTGGTGTCCACCCAGCATGATGAAAAGATCGCGAACACGAAGTTGCGACAGGCGATTTTGCGAGACGTCATTGAGGCCACGATTCCCGAGGAGTTTCGCAGCAAGAAAGTGAAGCACCACATCAACCCGACCGGACGCTTTGTCATTGGCGGACCACAGGGCGATGCCGGACTCACTGGCCGCAAGATTATCGTGGACACCTACGGTGGTATGGGGCGTCACGGCGGCGGGGCATTCAGTGGCAAAGATCCCTCCAAGGTGGATCGCTCGGCGTGCTACGCGGCACGGTGGGTGGCCAAGAATATTGTCGCCGCGAAGTTGGCGAACCGCTGCGAGGTGCAAGTCGCGTATGCCATCGGTGTCGCGGAGCCGGTGTCCGTGTATGTGCAGACGTTCGGCACGGGCATGGTACCCGATCGGGACATCGAAGCGGCGGTACGCGAAGTATTCGACCTCACGCCACGCGGAATCGCGCGTGATCTCGACCTGCGCAAACCGATCTATCGTGCCACGGCGGCCTACGGTCACTTTGGCCGGACGCCGTATACCGAGGGACGCGGCAAGTCGGCGCGCACGTTTTTCACCTGGGAGCGCACGGATCGCGTGGCGGCACTCAAGCGACACGTTCGGTAACGGGCTTCGCGCGGAGGGCGAGATGGTGGAAGTAACGGTCGCTCGGCTGGGCCTTGACAGCGCCACGAATTCTTTCGTCGTGGTGCTGCGCGAAAAGGGCGGCGCTCGACTGCTGCCCATCTGGATCGGCAAGCCCGAGGCCGACTCGATTGTGATGCAGATGAATTCCATCAAACGCGAGCGACCGCTCACCCACGATTTGTGCAAGGCGCTCATTGTGGCGCTCGGCGGCGCGCTGCGACGCGTCACGATCAGTCGGGTGCAGAACAGCACGTACTTCGCCGAGATGCACATCGAGCGCGATGGTGGCATTGTGCAGGTCGATGCACGTCCGTCGGACAGCATCGCGATGGCGTTGCGCTTCGACGCGCCCATCTTTGCGGCCGCCACGCTGCTCAGTGCGATTGACGCTGACGATCCGATGGCGGCGGAGAGTGACGCCATGCGTATCTCGCCCCCCAACGACGAGATGACCACTGAGCAGTTGAAGGCGTATCTCGCCACGTTGCGACCGGAAGACTTCGGAAAGTTCATCCCGTGAGGTGGTTGGTTCGGGCGTCACTCGCGGCATGGGCCTGCGCGATTTGCTCGCCAGCCATCGCGGCGCAGCCACCCGTGCCCGCGGCGCGGGCACACAGCGTGGAATCTGCGCGCGTCGTGGCCGGACGCGTCCGACGTCCGGTCGCGTCAGGCGGTGATTCCACAGGCATGGGACCGGCGACACGCAGTTGGGTGACCTTGCATCGCGTCGGGAAAGACAGCGC
>JBEBIR010000785.1:0-1968 GCA_040080315.1 Gemmatimonas sp. | reverse complement strand
GAGCACATCTAGATTGTTCGACTCGGCCATGCTCCATGCCCGTTCCGGGCCAACCACCATCAACGCCGTGGCCCACGCATCGGCAAGCGAACAGCGTTCATGCAGCACGGATGCCGCCAACAGCCGATGCTGCACCGGCTTACCGGTGGCAGGATCGATCGTGTGCACGTACTGAGCGCCGTCGACCATATGCACGTTGCGGTAGTTGCCGGACGTCGCGAGCGCCCGATCGGCGAGGCCAACGACCAGTCTGACTCGCCGCCGATTCTGCTCCGGCTCTTCGATCCCGACGCGGAACGGCAATCGCTGCGAATTGTGTCCCCGCGCGCGCACCTCGCCGCCAAGCTCCACAAAGTGGTCCGGCTCACCGCGTGACACCAGCAAGTCCGAAATGCGATCGACCGTATAACCCTGGGCGATTGCTGACAGGTCAATCTCGAGATGCGGATGGCCCTTGGTGAGCGACTGGCCGTTCAACCGCAGGTGTTGCCACCCCACGCGCGCGCGCAGTGATGTCAGGGTCGTGTCATCAGGCGCATGCGCGCGAACACCCGCCGGACCGAATCCCCAGGCGTCCACCAGCGGACCAACCGTGACGTCGAACGCGCCGCCAGACGCACGCGACACCTCGATCGACTCGCGCATCACATCGGCCAGTGGTGGCGAAAGCGGCACCTCACGCTGACTCGTGTCACGATTGAGGCGCGAGAGTTCCGACGTTGAATCGTACGTGGACATTGTGGCGTCGATATCGACCAACAGCGAATCCACCGCAGCCTGCAATCGCGCAACCGCCGAATCCGTGCGCGAACCGTTGAGCACAACACTGTACGTGGAGCCTTGCGCGGCGCCGCCAAAACGCGCCACACCCGGCACGGCACCGTTGCGCGCGCGATACGCATACAGCGATGCGGCAACGAGTGCGACCAGCACCAACCACCAACGCCAGGACGCCTGCGAAATACCAAACGTCGCGCGCGCGGCTGTCATCGGCGCCGACTCAGCCGAAATCGTCGAAGGCGATATTCTCGCGCTCCACACCCAGATTCTCGAGCATGCCCATGCACGCCTTCAACATCATCGGCGGCCCGCACAGATAGTACTCCACATCCTCGGGTGACGGATGCGTCGACAGATAGTCGCGTAGCAGCACCTGGTGAATGAACCCGGTGGCACCGGTCCATTGATCTTCCGGCTTGGGTTCGGAGAGTGCGAGATGCCAGGTGAAGTTCGGGTTCTCGCGCGCGATCGCGTCGAAGTCCTCGACATAGAACGCTTCCTTCATCGAGCGCGCCCCATACCAGAACGTGACCTTGCGCTCGCTGTGCAACCGGCGGAACTGATCGAAGATATGGGAGCGCATGGGCGCCATACCCGCGCCGCCGCCAATGAAGCACATCTCGTTGTGCGTGTCCTTGGCGAAGAATTCGCCGTACGGTCCCGAGATGATCACCTCGTCACCCGGCTTGAGACCGAACATGTACGACGACATGATGCCGGGTGGGATACCGATGGTGCGCGGAGGTGGTGTGGCGACGCGCACGTTAAGCATGATGATGTCGCTCTCGAGCGGGAAGTTCGCCATGGAGTATGCGCGCTGCACCGTCTCCGTCGACGTCGACGAGAGATCCCACAGCTTGTATGCGTCCCAGTCTTCCCGATACTCGGCGCCGATATCAAAGTCGCGATAGTGCACCGTGTGCGGCGGACACTCAATCTGGATATAGCCGCCAGCCTGAAATGGCACGGCCTCACCGGCAGGCAGCTCGAGCACCAACTCCTTGATGAACGTCGCGACGTTGCGGTTGGAGCGCACGCGGCAATGCCATTTGCGCACGCCGAAAATCGCCTCATCGAGGTGAATCTTCATGTTCTGCTTGACCTTGACCTGACAGGACAAGCGCACACCATCGCGGGCCTCACCGCGAGTCACCCAGCTTGTTTCCGTGGGCAGCAACGATCCACCAC
>JBEBIR010000784.1:0-1976 GCA_040080315.1 Gemmatimonas sp. | reverse complement strand
CACGCTCAGCGATTCGCGTGGCATAATGATGTCGGCCGGACTCGGCCGGGCGTTCTGGGGCGCGATGGGACGATATGGCGCTTGGTACCTCGCGTACTACCGCAGCATCGCGGTCCCCACGAGCAGCTATGACCGACGGATGGCGGAAGCCATGATCCTCGCACTGTACTACGGTCGCGGCCCGATACCGGTCATTCTCACCGATGGTGTGCACACTCGGCTTGTAAATGTCATCGAGTGGGATGCCACCAACACGCGCTTTCGAGTTCGTGAACCGGCATTCAGCGGTCCACAGTGGTTGACGTTTGCTCCCAATGGTGCCATGCAGCCCTACACCGATCCGTATTCGCCGCAGATCCAGTACAGCACGGTGTATTACAACTATTCATGGATGGCCGGCTTTTGGCCTTTGGCGGCGGCCACCGTGGCGAATGCGAGCAACGCGAGTGCCCCGGAGCCGTACTCAGGCGGCTTTCGGGCGGCACAGTTTGAATCGTGGAGTTCGATCATTCGACGCACGCGCCCCGATGTCCCGGATACCGTATTCCTCGCCGGTGACACCACACGCATCTGGCCTGTCACGCAATCACCACCGGTCTCGTTTGGGTCGGTGCTGCCCGTACCGGTTGGGTTTTCGCAGCAGAATGCCTTCGTGTATGGGCAGAATTCCTCAGGCTGGATGCCCACGCCAGTGACGTTCGGGACATCCTATTTGATCGATTTCACCGCGTACCCCAACGGTGCGGTACAAACAATTGGCTTGGCGGTTGAAGAAAAAACGTCGACGGTCTCGGCACAGGACGCGTGGGCGGGATGGCGCGAATTGCATGTCGTGAAGTTCGGGATTGCCATCACGGCAAACATGCAAGTGCCTGGTGCGCCGAGCACGTTCACGCCAAGCACCAAGGGCGGTTCGCCAGCAGTGCCTTCGACGGCCAAGTACGAGTGGGACTTCGGTGACGGCACCGCCAAGCAAACTGTCACCGGCCCGTCGGCCATCAATCACACCTATACGACCAGCGGCTCATTCACGATCGTGCTGCGGATCCTGCACCCGACGCAGAATCTGGTGATGGCGCGCGCCACGACGACCGAATCAAACAGCACGTCGATCTGGCGCCTCACGTTCTTCAGCATCAACCAACTGCTCGTGCCTGGGGCACTCTTACCAGCACCGGGTGCGAATTTTACTGACGCGGGCAACATCAAGAACTCGGATCACGTCACGTGGTACAAGGCCGACTCTGCGCTGCTCAAGCGGCTCGTCGCGCAGCCAGCCACCGGTTTGCTTGTGCTGCTGAAGACGCCGGTGACAATCAATGCCGTGACGTACCGCGCCGGACTGTATCTGCAGTCTGATCCCGCTGGGACGCCGGGCAAGGCGGCTTCGTTTGATCCGACGCAGACGCTCATTCCCTTGGCGCAGACTTTCCAGGCGCCGGGCCCGGATACGTACGCGCCACCGCTGTTGCAGGAGCCGTATGCCGACACGTTCACCTCTACGTCGGGGGGCATTACCGGCAGCTCCATTGTCGCGATTCGAGACTTCACCGGACTGTCCGCTGTGCTCGTTGCGCCCCAGCGGAAACGAACGCTGTTGGCGTGGACCGTGGCTGGGACTCACAACGGAACACAGCTCTCGGGCACCATGAGCCGCACCCAGTCGCTGTGGGTGTACGCGCCGGGAACTCCGGCCCAGGGCATGTACTGGTACAATCTCTTCACCTATCAACTCTCGTTCGGCGCCATACGCGTGCCGTGAGGTGCCACAACGTGTTGGGGTGCCAATCCCTTGTCGGGTACGAGCGCAGGCCATACAATCTCGGCCTGCCTCGGCGGTGGTCGTGAGTCGAGCCGTGGTCACACACACCCTCGCGCTACTGCACCATTGCGAATTCCACCGGCACATCAGCCCGACGTTGACGCCATGCCGCCCGCGCTCCGCACGCTGCTGGAGAATGAGTTGGACGCGGGCA
>JBEBIR010000108.1:0-9063 GCA_040080315.1 Gemmatimonas sp. | reverse complement strand
CTCGGTTCGAGCCGCAGTCAGGCGCATGCCGCGATTAGACGCCTTCGCCTTGCGGGACTGCTGCGTCCAGACACCATGGTCGTCAATCGGCACCAACTCCTTGAGTTCGTCTTGTTCGGAGCGAAATATGCCTTTCCCGTTCGCCCGGGATTGGTGGTTCGAGGCGTACCAACCGCGCATTCGGCGCCGGCCCTCGCAGAGCACATCGACGCTGTCGATCAGTTGGTTTGGCCGTCCGCTCACGGCGACATGATCGGAGAGTCCATCGAACCCTTGTACCCTGGCGCGCCCGAGCTACCGCAACGCGCTCCAGAAACGTATCGCCTGCTCACGCTCGTCGACGCGTTGCGCGTAGGGCGCGCGCGCGATCGCACACTCGCGCGCAGCATGTTGGAAGCGGCCATTGGCGGCAGTGCACAACACGCCGCCTGAATCGGTACAGCGACACCCCGCGATTCAGCGCCTCCGCTCGATTGCAACGCGATTGGGCGCGCTTCGTCAACGCATTGTCTTCATTGGCGGCGCGGTGGCGCCGCTGCTGCAAACAACGCCGCCGTTCAAGAGCGCTCGCGTGACCAAGGACGTGGACGCGATCGTGGCAACAGCAACCTACGGCGAGTTCCACGCGCTGACCGATCAATTGCGTGCGCTGGGATTTCGACAGAATCTCAACAGCGGCACCCATGTGCATCGATGGACGACGATCGATGGCTTGCTCTTTGACCTGGTGCCCGCCGGAACGCACGCCGCCGCCAGCGGACAGCGGTGGGACATTCTGGCAATCGAACGGTCAGTCGAAGCAGATCTCGGCGACAATGTGTCGGTACGGCACGCCGACGCACCCTCATTCCTTGCGTTGAAATTTGCGGCGTACATAGACCGCGGTCGCAGCGATCCGTTCATGAGTCACGACCTGGAAGACATCGTGGCACTTGTTTCCAGCCGCGCATTGATTGCCAACGAGGTCGCAACGACTCACGCCGAACTCAAGGCATACGTGACGGCGGAATGCCGTGCACTGTGCGACAATCCATTCGTTGACGATTTGGTCGCGGCAAACCTGAGCAACTGTTTCAACGAAGCCGAAACCGTTCGCACAACGACACTGCGACTGCGAGCGCTCGCCGAGATCAGGTAATCTTCCGTCTCTGGCTTCTCAAAACACCAGCATCGCGGCCGGATCTTCCATCAGTTCCTTCACGCGCACCAGAAACAGCACGGCCTGCTGTCCATCGATAATGCGATGATCGTACGACAGCGCGATGTACATCATCGGACGAATCACCACCTGGCCATTCACCGCAATCGGACGATCCTGAATCTTGTGCAGCCCGAGGATGCCGGCCTGCGGATAGTTGATGATGGGCGTGGATACCAGTGAACCAAACACGCCGCCATTGGTGATGGTGAATGTGCCGCCGGTGAGGTCATCCATGGACAGCTTGCCATCGCGTGCCCGCTTGGCCACGGCCCCGATGTCCTTGCCAATGTCCGCGATGCTCTTCGTGTCGGCATCCTTGATGTTGGGCACCACGAGACCGGCATCACTGGCCACGGCAATGCCCATGTTCACGTAGTGCTTGTAAACAATCGAGTCGCCGTCAATGTGCGCGTTCACCACCGGATAGGCCTTGAGCGCCAGACACGCTGCCTTCGCGAAGAATGGCATGAATGACAACTTGACGCCTTGCTCTTTCTCCACGCGTTCTTTCAGCCGTTCGCGCAGCGCGGAGATCGCACTCATGTCGATCTCGTTGAACGTTGTCAGGTGCGCCGTTGCCTGTTGTGACTGCAACAGATTCTCGGCGATGCGCCGACGCCGCGTGGTCATTTTCTCTCGCGTCTCGCGAACAGCAGCAACAGCAGCAACAGCAGCAACAGCAGTAACGGCAGTAACGGCAGTAACGGCAGTTGGTGGGACGGCGGCTGCGGTTGGAGGCTCCACATCCGCGGTTGTTGGTGCTCCAACGACCGTCTGCGTTGACTGCGTTACGACATCTGGCTTGGAAACAACGCCGCCACGACCGGTGCCGGTGATGTCCGCGAGATTGATGCCGCTTTCGGTGGCCAGCCGGGCAGCGGCCGGGCTGACCTTTGGCGGCGGCGCTTCGGCCGCCACACTGGCGGACGCCCCGACCGGGACCGGAGCCGCACCCACGCGAGCCGCCGAGATCTCGCCCAGTTCCGCGCCAACGGTCACCACGTCCCCTTCCTGCCGCAGTCGACGAGTCAGCACACCCGCTTCAACAGCGGGGACCTCAACGGTGATCTTGTCCGTTTCGAGTTCGACAATGGTGTCGCCGACCGCAACCGCGTCGCCTTCCTGCCTGAGCCAGCGAGAAACCGTGGCTTCAACAATGGACTCGCCGAGCGGAGGAACCTTGATGGACGACATGGGAGGAGCGAAGGGGGAGGGACTCAGTACTGCGTACTCAGTACTGAGTACTCAGTATAGGTGGGGTGCCGGATCAGCGATATCGGATATCTTTGGAGCGCGACCAGCTGTCTGTACTTCGTTCCATAATATCCTGCTCATGCCTACACGCCCATTTGTGCTGCGCTCGCTCGGATTGTCCGTCGCGCTTGTGATGCTGCCGACGTTCTTGAGCGCGCAGACGCCGGCCGAGACCGAGTTTCCCAAGGTGAATGCGGTGTTGAAGGAGCCGATCAAGTCGGTTCGTTCGATCCGTGAGCTGCGAGATGGTCGTCTGCTGGTCGTCGACGGAAGTCCACAGCGACTCGTGCTGGCCGATTTCACCTCGGGGAAGGTGGAAACGCGTATGAAGACCGGCACCGAAGACGACGAGGCGCGTTCGCTGGGACCACTGTGGGTCTGGCCTGGTGACTCGACCGTCTCGCTGGATGCGGGACGGGCACGCGTCATGGTCTTTGGCCCCGACGGCGCGTTGGGGCGTGTGGCGAATCTGGGTGCGTCCTCATCCGCCGCCCCTCCGCCGGGCGCACGCGTTCCGCGCGTGCCGACCCTGCGCTATCTCGTCGGCACCGATGCGGCAATTGGTATCGGCATCTCGCCGCGTCCCGCGGCTCCGCCAACCCCCGCCTCGCCGCCGCCGCGGGTGCTGTATCCGGTCGTTCGATTCTCGCTGCGCACACTGCGCTTCGATACGATTGCCCAACTGCTGCCGCCGCAGTCGCCGCGCGCGCCGTCGTCCCCGAATGGGTGGGGATCGGGAACGTATACAGTGTTTGTCGGCACCGCACCGCTGCAATCGGTGGACGTATGGACCGCCCTCGCTGACGGCACCGTCGCTATCGTGCGCGCCGCATCGTACCGCATCGAGTGGGTCGCTCCGGATGGAACGCGCTCGTTTACTGAGCCGGTGCCGTTCACGCCGATCACCGTGACCAGCGGAGATAAGAAACGGGTCTCCGAAGAATTCAAGCGCACATCAGACGAGGCGTTGCAAGCCAACTCGATGCGCACGGCGGCTCTCGCCATCAACTACGACGAACCCGCCAGTTGGCCGGCGACGCATCCGCCGTTCCGTGGCGATCTCGTACCGTTGGTCGACTTGCGTGACCGTCTCTGGCTTGCCACGCGATGCATGAAGGATGAGCAGTCGCTTTGCTACGATGTCATTGATCGGACTGGCGCACGCGTAGAGCGCTACCGACTGCCCCCCAAGACATCGATCGTCGGATTCGGTAAGGACGCGGCGTATTCCTTTCTCGAATCGAAAGGCATCGTGCAGCGTCACGGGCTTGCCGGACCGCCGTGACGCAGGTCATGCGTGCACTTACCATCGATGCGCACGGTGGCCTTGAGAAGCTGCGCGTGCGCGACGACCTGCCCATCCCGACGCTGGCGCACCCCGACGACGTGCGCGTACGCATTCACGCAGCAGCGCTCAATCGTCTCGATCTCTGGGTCGTAGGCGGCATTCCCGGCGTGAAGATCCATCCCGGATGGGTGCTGGGATCAGACGGCGCTGGCGTGGTTGAGTCGATGGGCGCCGGAGTAAGAAATCTCGCCGTCGGCGATCGCGTGATCCTGAATCCGGGCATCGTTGACCGGTCGTGTCGCTGCGAGTACTGCCGAGATGGCGATCAGCCGCTCTGCCTCACCTACGGCATACTCGGCGAGCATCGCCCCGGCACCATGGCCGAGTATGTGGTGGTGCCGGCGACGAATGTGCGGACGATTCCTGATTTCATCGAGTTTGAGACCGCAGCCGCGTTTCCGCTGGCAACGTTGACCGCGTGGCGCATGATTGTCACCCGCGCGCGCGTGCAACCGGGCGATCACGTGTTGATCTGGGGTATTGGTGGCGGCGTGGCATTGGCGGCGCTGCAGATCGCCAAGCACATCGGTGCCACTGTATGGGTGACATCGGGCAGTCCCGCGAAGCTGGAACGCGCGCAAGCGTTGGGCGCCGACCACCTGCTCGATCACCGGCAGCACGAACTGGGTCGCGAAATTCGCGCGCGCACCAACAAGCGTGGCGTGGACGTTGTCATTGACAGCGTGGGTGAGGCCACGTGGGCGCAATCACTGGTCGCGTTGGGCAAGCGGGGCCGCCTGGTGACCTGCGGCGGCACCACTGGCCCGTTGGTGCAGGTGGATGTGCGGCGCATGTTCTGGAATCAGTGGACGTTGATGGGGTCCACGATGGGCAACGATACGGAGTTCGACGCCATCACCGAACTGTTCCGACACGGTGCCCTCCAGCCTCCGGTTGATTCGGTCTGGTCGCTTGAGGATGGACGCGCGGCGTTCGAACGGCTGGAAGCGGGCGCTCAAACAGGCAAGGTGGTGGTGCGGCTGTGAGCACCGCGTGAGCGACGCGGCGCGCTATAGCACGGCCGAAGAACGAGACCTTCGCGAAGCGGCTATCGCGGGTCGGCCGCCAACCTGTCCGCGATGCGAGGTTCGGATGACGCATCGCGAGATTGGAGGCGGGTCGTTCGGATTGGGCTATCATCGGCAACGCGAGTGGCTGCTTTGCCCGTCGTGCAAGCGCAGCGTGATGTACGACCGGAAGCGCGGAACGCGACTGTAGGCCCTCCTGACGCCCCCGTACCACGGCGTACCGTTGCCGACTAGTTTTCGCCCGTCCCCCGTGGACCCATGCGCGCCCATGCTCGGCGCCCTTCTGCCCGCAATATCCGCAGTGCCTCAGAACTCTCAGGTCGACACCCTACTTCTCGCGCAACAAACGGCCGCGCCCACCGGCCCGGCCGACGCCACGGTCATCTCCACGTTCACGGAACGGCTCGAGCACAGCTTCGCGATGCTGGGCGAGTTCGTACCTGCGCTCCTCGGCGCGCTGTTCATCCTGGTCGGCGGCTATTTGCTGGCGAAGGGGATCGAGAAAGGCGCGCAGCGCATCCTGCGCCGAGTGAAGCTGAACGAGTTGCTTGAGCGCGGCGGGGTCATGCAGGCGGTGGAACGATCCGGGTCGCATCTGAATCCGGCGAAGGTCATCGCGAACCTGTTGTTCTGGTTCGTCATGTTTGCGGTGTTGCTGGTGGCGGCGAATGCGATTGGGCTCGACTCGCTGGCCAATGTGTTTTCGGAACTGGTCAGCTACATCCCGAGTGTCATCGCGGCGATCGTCATCATCATTCTCGGTATCGTCCTGGGAGGATTCGTGGGCGGGCTGATCATGGCGTCGGCCGGCGGCCTGCATGGCGGACCATGGTTGGCGCGCACAGGACGTGCCGGTGTGATCGTGCTGGCCGTGTTCATGGCGTTGCAGGAACTCGGCATCGCCACCGACATCGTGACGACGGCGTTCGCCATCTTGTTTGGTGCCGTGGCGCTGGCGCTGGCGCTGGCCTTCGGTCTGGGCAATCGCGATCTCGCGGCTGAAGTGACGCGCGAGTGGTACCAGCGCTATCGCGCTGAGCGTTTGGCGATTGATGCCGAGGCCGCAGCGGAAGAGGCAGAAGAGCTCGCGGATGAGGCATCGGATGACGCATCGGAAGCGGCCTCAGAAGCGGCGGCCGCGGCAGCCGTGATGGCGCGGTCCGCGCGGGCCCGACTGGAGTCACATCCGAAGTCGGTGCAGGCGTGACGCGTTCAGGTCGCGTCGGCGTGATGGCACTGTTGCTGATGCCGCTGTTCACGCAGGGGCTTTCGGCGCAGGCAAAGAAGGCGACGGCGTCGCGCGGAGGCGCCGCGACAGACTCCGCACGAGCCGACTCGGTCGCGAGGGCATTTCTGGAGGCGGATGAACGCTTCTTCGAACGGCGACTGGCTGACCAGCGAGTTCTTTATCTCAAGGGCGCTTCGTGGGCCGAGCTGGGTGATCGCTGCAATCCCGGCTCGCTGCGCGTCTTCGCGAATGACACATCCGTGGCGCAGCGCGATTCGCTGCAGCGGCTGGTCGAACGGATGGAACAGACGATCGTCGCGCGAGGCGTGGGTGCGCGACTGGATACGCCGGAGGCCCGCACGCTGTTGCGCGTCGTCGTGGGCTGGGAAGCCGGACTTGACCGTCCTCTCTGGGATGTTGACGGAGGCGCCTCGCGCGAAACGATTGCGACTGGCCTCACCGGCGATGTTCCAGATCCGCGGGGCCCGGGATGTTTGTCGTCACCGGTGAACGCGGACACGGTGACGTTCGTGATCCCCGGATACACCACGATGGACTTTCCGACCGCACCAAAGCCTCGTGTGAAGGCCTACTTTGGCGCCGATGCACAGCGACACGCGCGCGATGAGTTCTTCGCGGCACGCGGACGCCAGGACCCGCTGGCGGAATTGTCATACATCCTGGTCGCGCCCGTGGTGATTTGGCGTGGATGGGCACTGGTTGGCGTGGATCGCCCTCGCGAAAAGGGAGGCGTCGACATCGGCCGAAACAGCAATGGTGGTGCGGTCTATCTGATGCGCCAAACCGGTGGCCGGTGGCGCCTGCTGACCATCGTGCGGACCTGGGGTTCGAAGGGATAGCGCGCGACATTTGCAAGTTGTTGTCGTTTCATCACTTACGCGCGAAAGACTTCATTGATTTTAGCGGTCCGACCCGCTAGTTTTCCGAGGTTGTAGTACCCGCCGAAACGCACCCCGCCGGACACCTTTCCCGCCGCGCCATGACCGCACCGAACGCCCGCGAACGCATCCTTCCGCGCCTCATCGATGAAGAGGTGAAGGAGTCGTTCATCAACTATTCGATGAGTGTGATCGTGGCGCGGGCGCTTCCCGACGTACGCGATGGCCTCAAGCCCGTGCATCGTCGCGTGTTGTTCGCGATGAACGAGCTCGGATTGGTGCCGGGCCGCGCGTACAAGAAATGCGCGACGGTGGTTGGTGATGTGCTCGGCAAGTATCACCCGCACGGTGACAGCAGCGTGTACGACGCGCTTGTGCGAATGGTGCAGGATTTCTCGTTGCGGTATCCGCTGGTGGATGGGCAGGGCAACTTCGGGTCGATCGAGGGCGACAACGCGGCAGCCTACCGGTACACGGAATCCCGGCTGATGCGGATTGCGGTGGAGATGCTGACGGACATCGACAAGAACACGGTCGATTTCGCTCCCAACTTCGACGACCGTCTTGAAGAGCCGCGCGTCATGCCGTCGGGTTTCCCAAACCTGCTGGCCAACGGATCCTCCGGCATCGCGGTTGGCATGGCGACGAACATTCCGCCACACAATCTGGGTGAAGTGATCTCGGCGGTTGTCGCGCTGATCGACGATCCCGAACTTGACGGGGCGTCGTTGCGCAAACTGGTGAAAGGCCCCGACTTCCCGACGGGCGGGTACATCTACGGCCGCGCCGGCATCGCCGACTATCAGGACACGGGGCGCGGGCGCATTGTCATGCGGGCGCGGGCGGTGATCGAAGAGAAGGAATCGAGTGGCAAGTCGCAGATCGTGGTCACCGAAGTGCCCTATCAGTCGAATCCGGGCAAGCTGGTGTTGGACATCGCGGAACTGGTGAAGGAGCAGAAGCTCACCGGCATCAGCGCGCTGCGGAACGAATCCGATCGTGACGGCATTCGCATTGTGATCGAGCTCAAGCGCGATGCGATTCCGCGCGTGGTGCTGAACCAGTTGTACAAGCACACGTCCATGCAGAGCACGTTCGGCGTGATCATGTTGGCACTGGTGCCCGATCCGAACACCCGGCAGTTGGTACCGAAGGTGCTCACGCTCAAGCAATGTCTTGAGCACTACATCGTGCACCGTCACGAAGTCATCGTGCGACGGACGCAGTTCGATCTCGACAAGGCGCTCGAGCGCGAACACATCCTCGAAGGGCTCAAGATCGCCGTCGACAACATCGACGAAGTGATCAAGCTGATTCGGGCCGCCCCGGACACGCCGATTGCCAGCGCGCAACTGCAGACGCGGTTCGGCCTGAGCGAGCGCCAGGCCGAAGCGATCCTGAACATGCGTCTGGCCAAGCTGACGGGCCTCGAGCGCGAGAAGCTTGAGGAAGAGCTGAGCGAAGTGCGCGCCTTCATCATCGATATGCGCGGCATCCTGGAATCCAAGCCGCGGCGGATGAGCATCCTCAAGGGCGAGTTGCTGGCATTGTCGCAGTCCTTCGGCGATGCGCGGCGCACCGAGATTGTCAGCGACGACGGCGAGTTCTCCATTGAAGACCTGATCGCCGACGAGGAGATGGTGGTCACCATTACGCATGGTGGGTACATCAAGCGCACCCCGGTGACGCTGTACAAGCGTCAGGGCCGTGGTGGCCGCGGAAAGTCGGGAGCAGATCTCAAGGAAAACGACTTCATTGAACGGCTCTACGTGGCCAGCACGCACACGTACATGCTGATCTTCACCGATGATGGCCGCTGCTATTGGCTCAAGGTGCACGAGCTGCCGCAAGCGGGACGCGCGACGCGAGGCAAGCCTATTGTGAACCTCATCAACGTCACGCCCGACACGCGCATTCGCGCCATTGTGCTGACGCGGGAGTTCTCCGACACGGAGTTCCTGCTGTTCGCCACGAAGAATGGCACGGTGAAGAAATCCGCGCTGTCCCAGTATTCCAATCCCCGAACGACTGGCATCAAGGCCATCAAAATCGAGGAAGACGACGAGCTGATCGATGTGCAGGTGACGGCTGGCAACAACGACGTC
>JBEBIR010000107.1:0-9091 GCA_040080315.1 Gemmatimonas sp. | reverse complement strand
CATCTGGGCTGGGCGCACCGTCGGACTCGGCGCGATCAGCGCGCAGGAGGCCGTCAACGCCGGGTTGTCCGGGCCCATGCTGCGCGCCTCCGGCGTGGCGTATGACGTGCGCAAGGACTTTCCGTATCTCGACTACGAAACGTACGACTTTGACATTCCCGTCGGGACAACCGGCGATGTGTACGATCGGTTCCTCGTGCGCGTCGACGAGATGCGGCAGAGCGTGCGCATTCTGGAACAGGCGCTGCGCCGGTTGCCGGATGGGCCGATCAATATTGATGATCCCCGCCTCATCCTGCCGCCCAAGCACAAGGCGACGAGTGAAATGGAATCGATGATTCACCATTTCAAACTCGTCATGGAGGGTCCGCGCCCGCCGGTCGGCGAGTGTTACGTGGCGGTGGAAAGCCCCAAGGGTGAGAAGGGCTACTACTTCGTGAGTGATGGAACGCCCAAGCCGGTGCGCTGGCGGATTCGTCCTCCGTCATTCGTCAACCTGTCGGCCATTCCCAAGATGGTGGAAGGCCATTTGCTATCTGATGTGATCGCGATCAACGCCAGCATCGATATCGTGATGGGAGAGATCGACCGGTGAGCCACGGTCCTGCTGCCGGCATTGGCGCGCTGGCCTCCGCCCCACCACACGGCGTGCACGGTGACACGCCGTACACCGCCGTGTTCACGGGCGACCGTCGCGTCGAACTCGATCGCATTCTCTCGCGATATCCCACCAAGCAGGCGGCGCTGCTGCCCGCCCTGTGGATGATTCAGGACGCGCGCGGATGGGTGAGTGAGGCGGCCATCGAAGAAGTGGCAGTCGTCCTCGCGCTCACTCCAGCCTACGTGAAGGGTGTGCTGAGTTTCTACACCATGTATCACCAGCATCCTGTAGGACGCCACTTCATTCAGGTGTGTACGACAACGCCGTGCAATGTCTGCGGCGCGGAGGATGTGGTCAGCGCCATGCTTCGTCACACGGGGTGCAGCGATCTGGGACTTACCAGTGCGGACGGACGCTTCACCGTCGTGGAAGTGGAGTGCCTGGGCGCCTGTGGATTCGCCACCCCCATCATGATCAACAACGAGTTTGTGGAGTCAGTCACGCCGGAATCGGTCCCACGCCTGTTGTCGGAGCTGCAGTAATGGGTTTCCCGCATCGCGCGCACCCACGCGAAACGCCGGTGTTGTCGCGCTACTTCGGCGACACGGGAGCGCGCACACTTGATGGGTGGCGCCAGCGCGGTGGGTACGAGGCGCTCGACATGGCGCTCGATACCGATCCACAGGCGCTGCAGGCCATCGTGAAGGAGTCTGGTCTGCGCGGGCGCGGGGGAGCCGGTTTCCCGACCGGGCTCAAGTGGTCGTTCATGAAACCAGACGGCAAGACTCACTATCTGTGCTGCAATGCGGATGAGTCCGAACCGGGCACCTTCAAGGATCGCGAGATCATGCGCTGGACGCCGCACGGACTGGTGGAAGGCGTCGCGCTCGCCGCCCACGCCATCTATGCGGAAACGGCCTACATCTATATTCGTGGAGAGTTCACCGAGCCGCTTGCGCGCGTGAGCGCCGCGGTGGAGGAGGCGTACGCGGCTGGCGTACTCGGCGCGAATGCCATGGGCTCTGGAAAGCGCGTCGATGTGCATGTGCACCGCGGGGCCGGCGCCTATATCTGTGGCGAGGAGACGGCGCTCATGAACTCGTTGGAAGGCCGCCGGGGGAATCCCCGCATCAAGCCGCCGTTTCCGGCGGTCGCCGGACTGTTCGGCATGCCGACGACCATCAACAACGTCGAAACGCTCGCCACGGTCCCGTATATCATCAAGAACGGAGCCGAGTGGTACAAGCAGTTTGGCCGACGCGACAACCCGAAAAGCGTCGGCACAAAGTTGTTTTCCGTCTGCGGCAACATCAGTCGGCCGGGGAACTATGAGGTCGCGCTCGGATTTCCCTTCAAGGATTTCCTGTACGACCTCTGCGGCGGTCCCCTACCAGACCGCGAAATCAAGGCGGTGATTCCCGGCGGATCGTCCGTGCCCATCCTCACACGCGAAGAGGCGGAAGGCGCGATGATGGACTACGAAGGTTTCGTCGCCGCCGGCACGATGCTCGGATCGGGTGGCGTCATCGTCTTCGACGACCGTCAGGACATGGTCCGGCAGATCGCACGTCTGGCGCGTTTCTATGCGCATGAAAGCTGTGCGCAGTGCTCGCAGTGTCGGGAAGGCACCGCATGGACGACTCGCATTCTGGAGCGCATCCGGGACGGAGAGGGAAGTGTCGAAGACTTTGACACGTTGTTGTCGATTGCGGACAATATGAGCGGCAAGACGATCTGCGTGCTCAGCGATTCGTGCGCCACGCCGGTGGTCTCTGGCCTCGCCAAGTTCCGACACGAGTTTGAGGCCAAGATCGTCCCGACACGCGGCACCGTCACGGTGGCCGGCGCCGTTCGCGCCGCGGCGTCCTGAGGCGCGCATGACAACGCGCAAGATGCTGTCGCTGACGATTGACGGTCACGCCGTCACCGCACCCGAGGGAACGTCAATCCTCGAGGCCGCGAGATCGGTTGGCGTGGTGGTACCGCACTATTGCTATCATCCCGGCCTTCCGGTGGCCGGTGTGTGCCGCATGTGCCTGGTGGAAGTAGAGAAGATGCCGAAGCTCGCGCCCGCATGTGCGACGTCGGTGATGGAAGGTCAAGTCGTGCACGTGCACTCGCCGAAGTCGCTTGATGCGCGCAAGGGCGTGCTGGAGTTTCTGCTCATCAATCACCCGCTGGACTGTCCTATCTGTGATCAGTCCGGTGAGTGCAAGCTGCAGGACTACACATTCGCCGAAGGACGCGCGGACTCGCGATATCGCGAAGCCAAGCGCTTCAGTCCGGTCGAAGACTTCGGCGGCGACGTGCTCTATGTGCCGAACCGATGCATCCTGTGCACCCGCTGCGTGCGCTTCATGTCTGATGTGGCACACGAGCCAGTGCTGAATGTGTCAGAACGCGGCGATCGCGCGTTCATTGGCAAGGCCGAGGGGAACGACCTGACCCATCCGTGGGCCGGGAATGTCGTCGATCTCTGCCCGGTGGGCGCGCTCCTCTCGAAGGACTTCCTGAACAAGGCGCGCGCCTGGGAGCTCGATCGCGCGCCAACGATCTGCACCGGATGCAGTCAGGGCTGCAATGCGGTCGCCGAAACGCGCGACAACGAGCTGGTGCGCTTCAAACCGCGATCGAATCTGCAGGTCAACCAGTACTACCTGTGCGAGACGGGGCGAGCGGGCTATCGCGAGTTCAATAGGCGGGATCGTATCCGTGAGCCCATGGTCCGTCACGACACGGCATTGCAGCCCGTCGATTGGGACGTGGCGCTCGGGGCCCTCGTGCAGGCCGTCAGCGCGCGCCGACTGGTGGTGCTGGCGTCTGCGAACCTCTCAAACGAGTCCTTGTTCCTGCTCGAACGGTTGCAACGGTTGATTCCGGGAGCCGGCATCTTTCGCGTCGAGCGCGGCGCAGAGGCCGCGCTGCCGGGCGTGCCCGAGCTGGCACTGCGCGCGGAGCGTGTTGCCAACGCGACAGCCGCGCGGCTGCTGGGGTTCGTAGAGGCCACCGATGTCACTGACGTGTTGCGTGCTGACGACGCACTCGTGGTCGTCGGCGACGACCTCGAGGGAATCGACTCGGCCGCGCTCGATCTCGCGGCCACGATTTCCTACATCGGCACCTCGCTGCCAGACGCGCTGGCGGACCGCGCCGCGGTCGTGCTGCCGGCGACTTCGGTGATCGAGGAGGAAGGGACCCTCACCAATCTTCGCGGTCGCGTGCAGCGATTTCTGCAGGCCAAGTCGGCGCCTGGCGCCGCGCGGCCAACGTGGTTTGTGCTCACGGATCTATTGGCGCGATGCGGCGGCGACGCACCGTTCGGTGCGCCGTCAGACGTGTTTGACGCGCTCACCTCGACGCATGAGGCGTTCGCCGGCTTGGACTACGATGCGCTCGGCCTGGGCGGCGTCCCGTTGACGGAAATCGGTTCGACACCCGTGACGGCGACCGTCGGCTCATGACCGATCTCGCGTCGCTGTTTCCCAGGGCGGACTCGCAGCTGGCGCCGACCGCGCTCGCCACCTTTGTCGCGGCCAGCGTCGTCAAGATTCTTGTAGTGTTCGTGCTGTATCTGCTTGGCGTCGCGTTTCTCACGCTCGCCGAACGGAAGCTCGCCGCCTGGATTCAGGATCGTCGCGGGCCGAATCGCGCTGGCCCGGGCGGTATCCTGCAGCCCGTCGCCGATGGCATCAAGAACTTCATGAAGGAAGAGACCAATCCGGCACTTGCCGATCGTTGGCTGTTTCTCATTGCACCGGCGCTCGCGTTCATTCCCGCGATGTTGACGTGGGCAGTGTTGCCGCTCGCGGCGCCGTTGCCGACGCCATGGGGCTTGATTGAGATGGCGGTTGCGCCGTTGCCGATCGGCTTTCTGTTCGTGCTCGCCATTTCGTCACTGGGTGTCTATGGCATCGTGTTGGCGGGATGGTCATCCAATAACAAGTATGCACTGTTGGGTGGACTGCGCTCGAGCGCGCAGATGATCTCCTATGAGATCGCCATGGGCATGTCCACGATTCCGATTCTGCTGCTCGCCGGCAACGTGTCGCTCACCGCGATTGTGCAGCAACAAGTGCACATGGGGTGGAACGTCTTTTCGCTCACGGTGGCGTGGTTCACGTTTCTGGTCGCGGCGTTTGCGGAAACCAATCGACTCCCGTTCGATTTGCCGGAAGCCGAATCGGAGTTGGTCGCCGGCTATCATACTGAATACAGCGGCATGAAGTTCTCGATGTTCTTCATCGCCGAGTACGCCAACATGGCAACGGTCAGCGGACTGATGGCGGCGCTGTTCTTCGGCGGCTGGGATGTGCCGTTCACCCAGTGGGACAATGTCGCACCATACACAATCGGCAAGACGGCGGCCACGCTGGGCATGTTCGCGGCCAAGACCGGGTCGTTCCTGTTCCTCTTCATGTGGGTGCGATGGACCTTGCCGCGCTTCCGCTACGACCAGTTGATGTCGTTGGGATGGACCATCATGCTGCCAGTCGCGCTCGCATATATCCTGATCATCGCCGGTGCCACGCTCGGATTGGACGCGCTGGGAGTCGAGCGCAACGCGTGGTTCACCCTGTCGCTCCTCGTGCTGAATATTGTGCTGCTGGCGACGCTGCTCGCGTGGCTGGATCGCGGGAAGCTGATCAGCCCATCGAGTGCGCGTGTAGGTCCGGCCGATCTCGCCCGATTGCGCGCGCGTGGACTCGACCTCTCCCGCCAACAGCTCGCCGAGTCCACCCGGCCCTCTGTCTCGTCCGGGGAGGTGTCGCAGGCATGACCATCGGCGTGAAGGTGCTGAACCGTCCGTTGGAGCGCGTGAGCTATGTGCGCGCGACGCTGCGGGGGATGGCCGTGACGCTCAAGCACATGGTGGATCCGCACAAGGTCACCATGCAGTATCCCGAAACGAAATGGGATCTGTCGCCGCGCTGGCGCGGAACGCACCGCATGCTCACAACGGAAACGGGAACGGCGAAATGCGTCGCGTGCGGACTCTGTCCGTCCGTGTGTCCGGCCAACTGCATCAAGCTGGTGCCGGGCGAGGACGAGCAGGGGAATCGCTATCCGCTCGTCTTCGAGATCGATGAGTTCCGTTGCATCTTCTGCGGCTACTGTCAGGAAGTCTGTCCCGAAGAGGCCATTCACCTTGGCCGACACTACGAAAACGCGGAATTCGACCGGTCGGCCTTCGTCTACGATCTTGAGCGATTGATGGCGCAGACGCACCCGGTCAGTGAGCTCTGGGACCCATCAGACCCGAAGAGCGAATGATCACCTTCTTCGAGTTTCAGTTCTACCTGTTTGGGGTGCTCGCGCTCGCCTCCGCGCTGCTGTTCGTGACGCGTCGCAAACCCGTGTCGGCGGCGCTCTGGTTGATCAATGTGATGTTTGCACTGAGCGGACTGTACGTCATGCTGGATGCGCCGTTCGTGGCGGCCATTCAAGTGCTGGTGTATGCCGGGGCGATCATGGTCGTGTTCGTCTTTGTCGTCATGCTGCTCAACCTGGGCGACAGTCCGGTCAGCGACGCGCGGGGTACGGCGGTGCAGGTGGGCGCCGGATTCGTCACGCTGGCCTTGCTGGCGAATCTGCTGGTGGTGCAGCGCGGACCGCGGGCATCAGTCGCCTCGGCCCCCGACGCCGAGAACGCCGTAACGCCGGTCGCGGTCTCGCTCTTTACAGACTACCTCCTGGCCTTCGAACTGACCAGCATCGTGCTCCTCGTCGCGGTGATCGGTGCGGTGGTACTGGCGAAGCGGCGGGCCCGCCCATGATCGGCGAAGCACTGGCCATCTCGGCGTTTCTCTTCGCGATTGGCGTCTTCGGCGTGCTGACGCGGCGAAACGTCATCATTGTGTTCATGTGCGTCGAGTTGATGCTCAATGCCGTCAACCTCTCGTTCGTCGCGCTGGCAAAACTGCATGGCGTTGCCGGACACGTCTTCGTCGTCATGGTCATGACCGTCGCCGCGGCCGAAGCGGCCGTCGGCCTGGCCATTGTCATCTCGGTGTTCCGCCACTTTGGCACGGCGGAGTTGTCCGCCCTGCGACACCTGCGCGACGAATGGTGATGATCAACGCACTGCTGCAAGCGGCGACGTCGCGCCATCCGCTCGACGGGTCGGTGGCCGAGTATGCGTGGGCCTTGCCGATGCTGCCGCTCGTGGGCGCGCTGATCAACGGGGCGGTCGCCCTGCGGCCGCGTAACCATCGCGATGACACGGCCGTGACCAACGCGGGTGGACGCGACAACCAGTTGGTGTCGCTCGTTGCGTCGGGCGTGATGGTGCTCGCGTTCGTGTTGACGCTGGTGATCTTCTTCGCGATGCGCGCGGTGACGGTGATGCAAGAACCGTTCGTGCGCCGCTACGGCGAGTGGATGCACGCGGGCGGTCTTCGCATCGATTGGGGTCTGCAGGTCGACCAACTCTCCATTGTCCTGGCGCTCGTCGTGACCGGCGTTGGCACGCTGATTCACCTGTTTTCGATCGGCTATATGCGGTCGGACGCCGGATACGCGCGCTATTTCGCCTACCTCAATCTCTTTGTCGCCTGCATGCTCACGCTGGTGCTCGGCTCCAGCTATCCCGTGATGTTTGTCGGCTGGGAGGGCGTCGGACTCTGTTCCTACCTGCTCATTGGTTTCTGGTTTACGGATCGCGCGAATGTGGAGGCGGGAAGGAAGGCCTTCGTCGTCAATCGCATCGGCGATTTCGGTTTCCTGGCGGCGATGTTTCTGATCTGGAACGCGACACAGCGACTGGATTTTGTGGGTGCACACGCGGCACTGGCAGCCATGAGCGGCTCGTCAGTCGTGCTGACCATCGCGCTGTTGCTCTTCCTGGGATGCGTTGGCAAGAGTGCGCAGCTGCCGCTGTACATCTGGCTGCCGGATGCGATGGCGGGTCCGACACCGGTTTCGGCACTGATTCACGCAGCGACCATGGTCACCGCCGGCGTGTATCTGGTGGCGCGCGCCGGGCCGATCTTCGCGGGAGCACCGTCGGTGTCGCTCCTGGTTGTCGTGATAGGCGGCATCACCGCGCTCTTCGCTGCGACGGTCGCGCTCCGCCAGTGGGATATCAAGAAGGTGCTGGCGTATTCGACTGTCTCGCAGCTGGGATACATGTTCATGGCCGTCGGCGCTGGCGCGTACACGGCTGGCATCTTCCATCTGGTCACGCACGCGTTCTTCAAGGCGCTGCTGTTTCTGGGTGCCGGTTCGGTCATTCACGCGCTGCACGCCGCGTATCACACGACGCATCGTCATGAGGATGCGCAGGATCTGCGCAACATGGGCGGGCTCGGGCGCGTGATGCCCGTGACCGCCGTGGCCATGAGCATCGCGGCGCTGGCGATCGCCGGAATGCCGCCGCTCGCCGGATTCTTTTCGAAAGACGAAATCCTGTCCTCGGTGTTTGCACGCGCGCATGACTCGCCGATGGCCAACGGCAGCCTGCTGGGTATGCCCGGTTCAACGGTGCTGTATGCGGTCTACGGATTGGGAGTGGTGACGGCGCTGGTGACGGCGATCTACATGACGCGCATGATGCTGCTGGCGTTCGGCGGAACGAATCGCACGGGAGATGCCGAGGGCCGTTTGCTGCACGAAGCGCCATCGATCATGACCGGGCCCGTCGTGGGTCTTGCGCTACTCACACGGGTCGGCGGCCTGCTCAATCTCCCGGCCGTTCGGACCGACGGGACTCCTCCACGAGTGGCTGGCCCCGGTCACGGCCACCAGTGCGCAACGTCTGGCAGGTGCCGCGCATCTTGCGGTGCAGACCGAGCAACTCCTGGTGGGCGTCGCGATCGCATCGACAGTGGTCGGCATCGGTATCGCCGTCCTGATGGCGCGCCACCGGGGGGCGGACCGCGACAAGGCGCATGCGCCGAAAGACACGGGACTCGCGGCCGTGATGGCGCATGCGTATGGCGTGGACGCGGCCGTCGAGTCTCTGGTGGTTCGTCCGTTCGTCGCCTTCACCAACGTCGTCCTCACACGCGGGATCGATCGTGGGGTTGATCGGACCTTCAGCGCTGGCGGCACGCTGTTGACGCGGACCGCGATTCGCTTGGGCGGGCGACTGCAGAATGGCGACGTCGGCACCTACGCGTGGATGATCGTCGCCGGTGCCGTGGTCGTTCTCGCCGCCGTCACGTTGCGCGGATGATGATGCGCCAACTTCTGTCGTCGAGCGGAGTGACTCCCTGGCTGCTGCCGACGATGGTCCTGTGGCCGTTGGCGGCAGCGGCAATCGTGCGCGTCGCCGGTCGGGACGCATCCCGTGAGGAGTCGGTCGGCGCAGCACCGACCGACGGCATTGATGCACGGGTACTGACGCTGGCGGCGCTGACGCTGGAAGCCCTGCTCGGCGTCGCGCTCTGGTGTCTCACCGACCCGGACATCGGCGGCTGGCAGTTTCGCGTGGATGTTCCGTGGCTCACGGACATCGGGGCGACGTTCAGTCTCGGTGTTGACGGACTGTCG
>JBEBIR010000783.1:0-1986 GCA_040080315.1 Gemmatimonas sp. | reverse complement strand
CAGCCACAGTCCGCCCGCGACCATCAACCCGAATCCGAGCTGGGGAAAGGCTGGAAGCCTGGCGACCGCGCCGGGCAGAACCGCGACCGCCTTCGCGCACCACGTCATGACGTCGATGCCCAGGCCCATCACCCACAAGGCGGCGCCTTCGAGCCCGAGGGGCATCAGCACGAGCGTCGCCAGTGCGGCGGGCATGACCACCACGTTGCAGACGGGGATCGCGATCAGGTTGGCGAAGATCGCGTACTGCTGGCTGGTGTGAAAATGGTAGGCCGCGAATGGCGCCACCGCGATGCTCGCAATCAGCGTCGTCAGCACGATCGCACCGAAGAACAGCGGCACCTTGAACATCGGCCCCAGCATCATGCCACCGTCGCGCCGGCTCTGGCGCTCGCGCAAAGCTTCGAACGATGCGACCAGCGCGACAACCGCCGCATACGACATCTGGAAGCCGACATCGAGCAGGCTATCTGGCAGCACCACCAGAATGACCAGCGCGGAGACCGCCACGTTGCGCAGGGCGATGGCGGGCCTGTCGAGCAGCACCGCCAGGAACATGATGGAAATCGTGACCCATGAGCGCACCGTTGCGAACGATCCGCCGGAAATCAGCAGATATCCGAACGCGGCAAGGGTGGCGGCGGCCGCGGCCCATTTCTTGATCGGATAGCGCAGTGCGATTGCGGGAATGGCGGCGAGCAGGAAACGCAGCGCGAGAAATACAGCGCCGGCCATGACCGTCATGTGCAGACCGGAGATCGACAGGATGTGAAACAGCCCGGAGTTGCGATAGGCCCCGTTGGTCGCCTCGCTGATGCCGCCACGCTCGCCCGTGATCAGCGCATCGGCGATGGCGCCGCGCTCGCCCGGCAAGGCTGCGCGAACACGTTGGCCGATGGCAAGCCGCACGCGGGCAATGGAGGCTTCGAGTTGCAGCCACCTGGGCACTGCTCCCAGCGTCGTATCGCGCTCGGGCTGCGCCAGCGCATAGCCGACGCCACCGAGCCGCTGGAAGAATGCGGCGCGTGCGAAATCGTAGTCGCCAGGAAGTGAGGGAATCGCAGGCGGAGCCAGCGTTGCACGCACCCTGATGGCATCACCGGGAACGAGGCCGGGCAGGGCGACCATCGTGCGGACGCGGATGCGAGCGGGCAATTGCTCGGCCGTCAATCCCCGGATGGCGGCGACGCGCAGTGTGAGTCGCTGACCACGTCCGGCACGCGGTTCGACGAGTTCGACCCAGCCGCGAACTTCCGCGAGGTTCATCTGCCGTTCGAGTACGGGGGCGGTTACCCAACTCGTGCGAATTTTCGCGGCGGCAAGCCCTAGCGTCAACGCCAGCGCGGCGCCCGTCGCCAGCACCGTCAGCGTGCCGCGCCGCAAGACGAGCCACGCGACCATTGCGATCGGCACCGGCATCAGCACAAGCAGCACCGGCGGCTCCTCGCCCAGCGCGAAATAGATGGCGATGCCGATGCCATAGAAGACGGGCAGCCACAGAAACCAGCGGTCGCGCTCTGTTTCCAGTCGTGCGGTCAGTCGCCGCATGATACCGAAAGGAAACGCCGTGAAATCACGCGCATGTTCGACTTCGGCGCGTTCGCCGTGATCGGCCGATTCGGCCGCGCGATGTTGCGTCACGCCCTCGCGCCCCCGTGGGAGCGCCAGCGGCCCCCAAGCCGGTGATCAGCGCTCCCCTCACAGTCATAGACCGCGACGGTCTTCAGCACCACACCGCTTGCGGAGGAACCCGCCGGACGCGCAGACACCTAGTGTTCCCCCTCATTCCCCTAGTGTCCAGTTGTATGAGCGGGCCCCCTGGCCGACATTTGATTGTATTCAGCCTTTCCAACCAAAATTCCGCTTACAGCGGAATCTTCCGATGAGCCCAGCACACTAGCCCTTGCGGGCAACCATCAGCACCGGTCCGATGTTTCCGAGTTCTATGGTGCGCAATACGTTGGCAAAGCGTTGTGGAGATGCTGG
>JBEBIR010000782.1:0-1987 GCA_040080315.1 Gemmatimonas sp. | reverse complement strand
CTTTACGACCAAGGGCGTTGGCAAGGGCACGGGACTTGGTCTTGCCACGTCGTATGGCATTGTGTCGCAAGCCGGTGGCACGATTACGATCGACAGTACGCTGGGCGTGGGGACGATTGTTCGCGTGTTGTTGCCAATCACGGCGGACGCCGTGCTACCGCCACGCCATCGCAAACCGTCGGTGACGCCGACGGGACACGAAACGGTACTGGTGGTGGACGACGATGCGGCCGTGCGCGGCGTGACCGCGACGGCGCTGCGACGCCAGGGATACCGCGTGCTTGAGGCGGACAGCGGGACCGCCGCGCTACAGCAGTCGCGCGCCGAGTCGGGCAGAATTCACGCGCTGGTCACCGATGTGGCAATGCCCCACATGAGCGGTCCGGCGCTCGCGGCGCAACTGGTGCGCGAGCGGCCGGAGATGCGCGTGCTGTATGTGTCTGGATACGCGGACGACGGCATCGCGCACCACGGAATCCTGGACGACGGAGTGGTGTTGCTGCAAAAGCCGTATGACATCCGGGAGTTGGCGCAGCGCGTGCGCGACTTGCTCGAGCTGAAAGGCAGTGACGCTACTTGAGACGTGAGTCGATGAGCGCCTGATACACGAGCGTGCGGAATCGGCTGCTGACATCGCTGCTGTTCGGCAGTTGCTGCATCATGAAGACGATGACGAGCCCTTCGCGGGGGTCAACGAGGTAGGTCGATCCATAGGCGCCGCCCCAGCCGAATGCGCCCTCGGACGCCAGTCCGTTGGCGCCGTAGCGATCGGTGGTCTGAAAGCCGAGGCCGAATCCCAGACCCGCGCTTGAATGCAGGGTGCCGACCTGATTCGTCGTCATCAGGCGCACGGTGTGCGGGGCGAGAAAAGTCTGTCCGTTCCACGCCCCCTGATGCGCGATCATCTGCAGAAATCTCGCATAGTCGCGGGCGGTCGAGACCAATCCTGCGCCACCCGCGAAATTGCGCCGCGGTCCGTCGGCATAGTGGCCCTGTCCGCGTGCGCCCGTTGGCGCGCGCACCGAGCGGCCGGTGGAATCGCTCATGTACACCGCGGTGAGTCGGTCGCGCTGCGCCGGCGGTACGAAGAAGAAGCTGCTGGACATGCCGAGCGGCGCGGTCAATCGCGTCCGCAAGAACGCATCAAGCGACTGTCCCGACGCGCGCTCAACGATGCAGCCGAGGATGTCGGTGTTGTACCCATACACGAAGGCCTCACCGGGTTGCGCGACGAACGGGAGCGTTCCCAGTCGCTCCATGGTCTCGCAGACCGGTTCGTCCTTGTCGGCGGTGTACCAACCGAACCCCGCGGAAGGACCGAGCGCCTTGGCCGCATAGCGCTGTGCGATGTGCGCGTCGGTGCCGTAGGAAATTCCCGCGGTGTGGGTGAGCAAGTCTCGGACGGTGATGGCGCGTCGCGCGGGCGTGAGCACCGCGCCCGTATCCGAGCGCGTCGCCACCTGCGTGCGTTGGAATGTCGGCAGGAAGCGGCTGACCGGATCCGTCAGCGCCAACCGCCCTTCCTCAACGAGCATGAGCGCGGCGACGCTGGTCACCGCTTTCGTTTGTGAGGCGATGCGAAAGAGCGCATCTGAGGTCATGCGACGACCCGCCTCTTTGTCGGCCCAGCCGACCGCGCGCTCGTACACCACCTGATCGTCACGGAGCACGAGTGCGACGGCGCCGGTCATGAAACCGTCCCGCGCTGCCCGCTCAAGCAGGGAATCGATGCGGGCGAGTCGCGCCCGTGAGAAACCCTGTCGCTGGACGTCGGTGCGAGCGGCGGTGGCAGACCGCGCGGTCGCTTGCGCCGTCAGGGTAGCGGTGTTCGCGACGAACGCGCCGAGCAGCAGCAGTATCGCGCGATGGCGACGTGCCCAGGATGTGTTTGCGACGAAAGGCATGGCGGCGGGGTGCAGAAGTCTGAAGAGGCGGGGCCTATGGAAGGGAACGCCAGACGGTGTTTGTTTCAAGGGATGAGAGATTT
>JBEBIR010000781.1:0-1988 GCA_040080315.1 Gemmatimonas sp. | reverse complement strand
TGTGCGTGAGCGCCAGTTGCTGGACGAAGACGAGTACCTCGACCTGCGCCAGCGCGCCAAGGCCGAGGGCGATGTGGCGTTCCAGTGCGATATCGGTGCGCCGGCCGTTCGCGAGCTGCTGAAGCGTCTCGACGTCGACAAGGTGGCCGACGAACTGCGCGCCTCGGTGGTGGGCGAAACGTCGCAGCATCGCAAGAAGCAGATGCTCAAGCGTCTCAAGATTGTCGATGCGTTCCGCACCAGCGGCGAGGGCGGCGAAATCCGCAATCGTCCGGAATGGATGATCCTCGACGTGATCCCCGTGATCCCGCCCGATCTCCGTCCGCTCGTTCCACTCGATGGCGGTCGCTTTGCGACGTCCGATTTGAACGATCTGTATCGTCGCGTCATCAACCGCAACAACCGCCTCACCAAGCTCATCTCGCATCGCGCGCCAGAAGTCATCCTGCGCAACGAGAAGCGCATGCTGCAGGAAGCGGTCGACGCGTTGTTCGACAACGGCCGCCGGTCGAAGGCCATTCGTGGCCGCGGCAAGCGTCCGCTCAAGTCGCTGTCCGACATGCTCAAGGGCAAGCAGGGCCGGTTCCGTCAGAACCTGCTCGGCAAGCGCGTGGACTACTCGGGCCGTTCGGTCATCGTTGTCGGTCCTGAGCTCAAGCTGCATCAGTGCGGCTTGCCCAAGATGATGGCGCTCGAACTGTTCAAGCCGTTCATCATTCACAAGCTCGTGGAGAGCGGTGAAGCCGAGACGGTGAAGCGCGCGAAGAAGATTGTCGAGCGCGAGAACGCGATGGTCTACGAGGTGCTGGAAGGCATCATCAAGGATCATCCGGTGCTCCTGAACCGCGCGCCGACGCTGCATCGCTTGGGCATCCAGGCGTTCGAGCCCGTGCTGGTCGAAGGCAAGGCCATTCGTATTCACCCGCTCGTGTGCGCGGCGTTCAACGCCGACTTCGACGGTGACCAGATGGCCGTGCACGTGCCGTTGTCGTTCGAAGCGCAGATTGAAGCGCGCGTGCTGATGCTGTCGTCGAACAACATTCTCAAGCCGTCGGATGGTCGTCCGGTCGCCGAGCCCAGCCAGGATATCGTGCTGGGTTGCTACGTGGCGACGAAGGCCCCGATCGGTTTTGAAGCGTACCAGAAGGACGAGGCGAAGGCGCGCACGTTGCCGGCCTTTACCGATTCGGCGGAAGTCGACTTGGCCATCGCCAACAACCGTGTCGGTTTCCAGACGGCCATCCGGTGGCTCGATCGTCGCGGCGAAACGCCGACGTGGGTCGTCACCACCACCGGTCGTGTGCTGTTCGACATGATCGTGCCGAAGGTGCTGCCGTTCCTCAACAAGGACATGAAGAAGAAGGCGTTGGGCGAGCTGGTCTTCCAGAGCTACCGCAATGCGGGACTCGCGGAAACCGTCGCGCTGCTCGATCGCCTGAAGGAGTTTGGCTTCCGCAACGCGACACGCGGTGGCGTCTCCATCGGCATTGAGGATCTGCACATTCCGAAGGAGAAGGAAACGCTGCTGCAGGAAGCGTCGGAACGCGTGGAGCGTTTCCAGCGCGCCTACGCGACGGGTAACATCACGAACGGTGAGCGCTACAACAAAGTCATCGATACGTGGACGCACGCCAACACGGACGTCGCCGATGCCATGGTGAAGACCATGCGCGAGTCACAGGGCGGCTTCAACCCCGTGTTCATGATGTTCGATTCCGGCTCGCGTGGTTCGCGCGACCAGATTCGTCAGCTGGCCGGCATGCGCGGCCTCATGGCCAAGCCGCAGAAGAAACTCACCGGTGGCATTGGTGAAATCATCGAAAACCCGATCAAGTCGAACTTCCGTGAAGGCTTGTCGGTGCTCGAGTACTTCTCGTCGACGCACGGCGCTCGAAAGGGTCTGGCCGACACGGCGCTCAAGACGGCCGACGCCGGATACCTCACGCGTCGTCTGGTGGACGTGGCGCAGGACATGACGATTCAGGAAG
>JBEBIR010000780.1:0-1990 GCA_040080315.1 Gemmatimonas sp. | reverse complement strand
GGCCAGTGACGGCGACAACTGGCACCACGACAGCGGCCGGTGTCGCCAGTTGCTGGCCGAGCGAATCCTCCCGCTGTGCCGTTATTTCGCGTACGTGCAAGTCGCGGAAGAGGAGCAAAACCTCTGGGAGGAGTACGCGCAACTTGCCGGTCAGTCGAAGGCTTTCGCGATGCGAAAAGTGACCGAGGCCTCGCAAATCTACCCGGTGTTTCGCGAACTCTTCAAGAAGGAGAGCACCCCGACATGATTGGCCCGACGCAAATGTCCGGGCCGATGGCCGAACTGACGGCGGCTGCAGGTTCAGGCCTGCCACGTCCTGTAGCACGGGCTCGGGAAATTGTTCGGCCTCAACGTGCGTCGCAACCCCTGCCCGCGCCTAGTGATTGGACGTTTGAGCTCCTCGAGCAGTACCACCAAGTGATCCGACAGACGGCCTCGCGCTTCGGACTCGACACCTATCCGAACCAGTTGGAAATCATCACCGCCGAGCAGATGATGGACGCCTATGCCTCCGTCGGCATGCCGGTGAACTACCGACATTGGAGTTTCGGCAAGGAATTCATCGCCACCGAAAAGAACTATCGGCGTGGCCACATGGGCTTGGCGTACGAAATCGTCATCAACTCCAATCCATGCATCAGCTATTTGATGGAAGAGAACACCCTGGCGATGCAGGCCCTGGTGATCGCGCACGCGGCTTACGGACACAACAGTTTCTTCAAGGGCAACTATCTGTTTCGGATGTGGACCGATGCCTCGTCGATCATCGACTACCTCGTCTACGCCAGGAACTATGTGATCCAGTGCGAGGAGCGGCACGGTTTGGGCGCAGTTGAGGCGCTGCTCGACAGTTGCCATGCGTTGATGAACTACGGTGTCGACCGCTATCGGCGCCCAAGCAAACTCAGCCTGGCCCAGGAACAAGCCCGAAGCAACGACCGCGCCGAATACGCGCAGCAGCAAGTCAACGACTTGTGGCGGACCCTGCCTCGCCGCGCTGAAAAAGCCACTGAGGAGTCTCAATCGCGGCGCTTTCCCGAAGAGCCGCAAGAAAACTTGCTGTACTTCATCGAGAAGAACGCGCCCCTGCTTGAGCCATGGCAGCGCGAGATCGTGCGCATTGTGCGCAAGGTCGCTCAGTACTTCTATCCTCAGCGTCAAACCCAGGTCATGAACGAAGGTTGGGCGACGTTTTGGCACCACCACTTGCTCAACACGATGTATGACGATGGTCATCTTGCCGACGGCGTGATGATTGAATGGCTTACATCACACACCAACGTCGTTTTTCAGCCACCGGTGGGCCACCGCGCCTACAGTGGAATCAATCCTTACGCTCTCGGTTTCGCGATGTACACCGACATCAAGCGCATCTGCGAAGCGCCCAGCGACGAAGACCACGCATGGTTCCCCGAAATGGCAGGCCGGGATTGGTTGGAGACCATCGATCACGCGATGCGCAACTTCAAGGACGAGAGTTTTGTTGGACAGTACCTTTCGCCCAGCTTGATGCGCGAGTTCCGGCTGTTCTCGGTCGTCGACGACGAATCGCAGAAAGATCTTGAGGTCGCTGCGATTCACGACGATGCCGGCTACCGGCAAGTGCGTGAGAGTCTGAGCCGCCAATACGACCTGGGTAGCCGCGAGCCGAACATCCAGGTCTGGAGCGTGAACTTGCGCGGTGACAGGTCACTCACGCTTCGCCATACCCAACACAATCAGCGCCCCCTTCATGACAGCGCCCAAGAGGTACTGAAACACGTCGCGCGCCTTTGGGGGTTTGGCATTCACCTGGAAAGCGTGGATACGTTGGGCGCAGTTGCCAAGCGATGGTCTGTCGCTGCGCCGAGCGATTGACCTGATTCAATCTTTTGTTCGACTTGCCCTCGTCGATCGGTGCGCGCGACGCACTCCCTGTGGCAAACTTACAACAAGATCGACTGCACTCGGAGTGCCCCTATGCGGTTTGCAATCGCCTTGGTATTGATTC
>JBEBIR010000779.1:0-1990 GCA_040080315.1 Gemmatimonas sp. | reverse complement strand
TGCACGGGGCCTGCGCCTTACCCGGTTCGAACAGGTCGCGCACGCGCGACGCGCCGACGCCGACAAACATCTCAACGAAGTCGGATCCGGACATGGAGAAGAACGGGCGTGCCGCTTCACCGGCGACCGCGCGCGCCAGCAGCGTCTTGCCCGTACCCGGCGGTCCCACCAGCAACGCGCCCTTCGGCAACCGTCCACCCAGCTTCGTGAACTTCGCAGGGTCTTTGAGGAACTCGATGATCTCCTGCAGTTCCACCTTTGCTTCGTCGGCCCCGGCAACGTCCGCAAACGTGATCTTTGGCGTGTCGCCGGTGAGCAGCTTCGCTTTGCTCTTCCCAAACGAGAACGCCTTATTGCCGCCGGACTGCATCTGACGGAACAGGAAGATCCAGAATCCGATCAGCAGCACGTACGGGAGGATCGTGATCAACAGGCTACCGAAATTCGCGCGCGCTTCCTGCGCCGAGATCTGCGCCCCGCGCTCGTACAGCCGCTTGGATTCGTCTGCCGCCAATCCCTGCGGCAGCCGAACCGTGAAATTCCGCGAGTCACGCGGTCCCACTTTCACCGTCTGGTTGAACTGCCCAATCATCACGTTGTCGGGCTGAAACGTGACGGCCTTGACGTTCCCCAGTTCGAGCTGCTGACGGTATTGCGTGTAGGTGATTTCGGGCGACTGTGCTTGCCGCCCGCCCGACCACGTCAGAAACGCGACCGGAATGAGGATCACGAGGATCCAGAAGGAAAGCGTCTTGGAGTGTCGCGCCCAGTTGATGGGCTTCTTGGGATTCGGCGTCATGGGTGCTGGCATGAAGAGTCGTGCGTTCCGGCTGTTGGTCGGACGGGGTTACTGCAGGCTGGCGACATAGGGAAGATGACGAAAGTTCTCGGCATGATCCAATCCATATCCCACCAGAAACTCGTGCGGCGCGTCGAACCCGACGAACCGCGTGGGGTGCTGCAACTCGGTGGCAATGTGCTTGTGGAGGAGCGCGCAGATTTCCAGCGAACGCGGTTGCCGCTCGCTGAGCAGGTCGATCAACCGGTTCAGGGTGCGACCCGAGTCAACGATGTCTTCCACGAGCAGGATGTGCTTGCCCTCCAACTCGGTTTCCGGATCGTACAACAGCCGCACGACGCCGGTGGACTCCATGGCGTCGCCATAGGAGGACGCCACCAGAAAATCGACTTGAAGCGGGCGCTGGACGTGGCGTACCAGATCGCTAAGGAAGATGAAGCTGCCCTTGAGCAGTCCGAGCACGAGCAGATCCCCATCCGGGTACGCGGCGGTGATGTCGGCACCAAGTTCGCGCACGCGATGATCGATAGTGGCGGCGTCGAACACGACGCGTCGAACCGCGCGCCCATCAAGGCGCGGGTCGCCCGTGTTACCGGGGTCTGCTGTCGTGTCAGTCAGGCTCGCGCTCACACCGATACCAGATCGAGTCCGGCGTTCCCGGCCGGTGCGGGGCCGCGACTGAGCGGCAAAGTCCAGGAACGCACAAGAGCGCATCTCCCACGAGGACGACCGGCCATCCCGACCGGTCAAGTGCGGGTACATGCGCATCTGAAAAGTATCGTGTCACGCGCCGCCCCGCCGGGGCACCTGCAGTCCGGATACGATCGCCAGCGCGCCAGCTACGAATGGTCACCAGCGCTCCAACCGGCAGGCCAAATACCGCGTGATCGTTCGCGCCACCTCTCTCGTCGGCTGACGCGAGGCGACGAAACCGCCACTGACCGAGTCGAGACGGCACCAACCCTGCCCCTCCAGACCAATCCCACTCCGGCGTGATGGCGAACGCCCTTCGTCGCAATTCGAACGACTCCGCATTCCTCTCGCCAACCCGCATGGCGACCGCACCGCCAGCAAGCGCGACATACGCGCCGCGTCGACGTGACATGTTAAACCGCACCAGTTCCTGAGTTCCTCGCGCGTCGAGCACCACGCCCAGACGCGCGAAGCAGGCGGGCCAGAGGACGGCGCGAC
>JBEBIR010000106.1:0-9119 GCA_040080315.1 Gemmatimonas sp. | reverse complement strand
TTGAGGTGACGGACCTCAATGGTCAACAGAAGAGTTCGCGCGAGACAACCTTCACAATTCGGTAACGGGAACGGAGTACTCAGTACTCAGTACTCAGTACTCAGTGCTCAGTACTCTACTTGACCGACGCACCGCCGTCTGCGGCCATGACCGCTCCGTAGACGGTTGCACCGGTTCGCAATTCCACGCGCGGCGCGGTGACCGTTGTGCGCTTGCTGGCCACGCCTACGACCGCAGCGCCAACGACGACGCTGATCTCTGAAATCACCGGACCGCTCAGGCGTGCACCGTCTTCGATGACAATGCGTCCGCGCGCCGAGACGGCACCGACGACCACGGCACCGGTCTTGATGTGCATGGTGCCGTGCGCCTTGATGGAACCCTCCACGCGCGCCCCTTCGCTCACTACGACGTTGCCGATCACAATGATCGAACCGGCGATTGAGGTATCAGCGGGAATCACCAGATCGCCACGCACGCGCCAGTAGCCCGCGCCCAGGGCGATGGCGTTTGCCGGCGTGAATGGTGTGTACGCCGATACTGGCATGATGGGTGTTTCCAGCGTGCCTCCGCCGCCCACGCGCACCATGGGCGCGTCGAGTCGATCGAACTGCACGCCGGTCTCCAGCAGAATTTCGCGATCGGACGTCGCGCGTCCCATGAGATGCGTGCCGGTAGCGGCTTCCAGCCGACCGTTGGCGTGCACCCACCGCAACACCGTTGATCCGGCGGCGAGCGTCACGTCACGCTGCCCCAGGATCGCGCGGAAGGTGCTGTTCGCGCCACCGCGAAACGTGCGGCGTGCAAGACACTCGGTGGCGACACTCGTTCCCGCCGGAACCGGCGTGTCGTCCATGAGGACCACGACATCGGTGATCGGGGTGCGCGCCGGCGCCAGCGGCGTCATCGCATTGTGCACGCGCACGATGCTGCCATCGGACAGACGCGGCGGCACCGACGTGCCCAGCAGCCCTTCCGACGTCATGCGCGCGGTGAATGACGTGGCGAAGTAAGTGAGCATGCCGGAATCCTGACCGACCGCGTTGAGCGGCGACGCGTCCTTCGGGCGCAACAGTTCCATCATTGCGGGAATGAACGGAATCGCAATCCAGGCGATCGTTCCGATCAGCAGCAAGGCGAACACGGCTTCCGGTTGCATGTCAGGCGTCTCCCCTGCCAGGCAGCGCCGATTTGGTGCGGGCGGTGCGATAGCGTTCGGTCTTCTGCCATTCCACCGGACGACCAGGGAACCACGACGCCCGCGACAGCGATGCGCGCGCGACGGACAGAGTGCTCACGAGAAAGCCCAACAACAGAAACGGGAGCATGCGAATGCGTTCGCGCGAGCCGTCGAGTCGACTGGCTGTCGCCACCTGAAAGAACGCGGCGAAGTTGCCGACGGTATTGAACGACGAGATGGCCAGCACGGTGAGTCGGCCCCATTCGGGCGGATAGCCGGCATAGAACAGCGTGATCGTGCAGACCCAGCCCATGAGCAACACGAGCGGGACCACGAACACGCCCAGCAGCAACACGCCGTCCAGCACCTGCCACCACGGCAACGCGCGATGATTGCGCATGAGCGCGGCTACATAGCGCACCAGCGCCTGGTTGTGTCCCTTGGCCCATCGCTTGATTTGCCGGATGCGCACTTCCCACGTTTCCGGTACCTCCTCGTAGCATTCCGAGCGGTTCTGATACACCACGTCCCACCCGTTCATGACCAGGCGCACCGTGAGATCGGTGTCTTCGGCCAGCGAGTCGATGCGCCATCCGCCCACTTGCTCGAGCGCCACACGACGCACCCCGCCAACGGTACCGCCGTACTGCGGAATCAGTCGCAGATTCATGCGCGCCTGCTGATCGACCTGGTATCCGCCGGCGCGTTCCAAATCGAGCAATCGGGTGAGCAGTGACTTGCCGACATTGAGCGGCACGACACGCCCCATCACCGCGCCAACTTCGGCGTCGAAGAACGGCGCGGCCAACTGCTTCAATAGGCGCGGGCCGGGAATGTAGTCGGCATCGAACACCATGTAGATCTCGCCGGTGTTTTCGGCCATCGCTTCGGCCAGCGCGGCCGCCTTGCCAGGCACGCCGCCGTCGCGCAAGAAGGGAAACACGCGATCGGGATACGCGTCGGCGTACTCCTGCATGATCGCCCGTGTGTCGTCCTTCGACCGATCATCGATAGGGATGATGCGCAGTTTCTCGGCTGGATAGTCCACCGATAGCAGCGCGTCGAGCGAATCCCGGATGACACGTCCTTCATTGTGCGCCGGCACAAACACGGTGAGCATCGGCCAGTCGGCCTGAATCACGTCCACATACGGCTGGCGATGACGCCCGAACAGCCGGTTGAGCGTAAAGAAGTAGTGACGCAGCGTGTAGACCGCGAGGACCCCGATGCAGATCCAGAGGCCGATATTGGCGAGTGTAATGATCATGATGCCGCCGGACTCGTCACACTGGGCGAGCCAGCGGACGGTGTGCCGATCGCCGACATGCCGGCGGGTGGTGTCATCCTCGGCGCTTTGTATGGCGGAACCGGAGCCTGACGATCGGTGGCATCAAGGACGCTGCGCGAGCGCCAGCTCATGCCCCAGCCATACAGTGCGACATACACAAACACGTCCAACAACACGCCAAACACGAGGAACAGCATGGGCATGGTGAGGAGCGAACCGCGATAGAGCACCCACGCATGCACGATCGCCTGCAAGGGAAGGAAGACGGCGAGATGCGCGAGCAGCATGGTGGCCAGCAGCAACTTCTGCCACATCTGAAAGTCGAAAATGAAATACGTGAAGCTCACCAGCAGCGGCGCTAACAGCAGGATGACGACGCCGCACACCAGCAAGCCCGCGACATATTGCGAGAGGGCGTAGCTGAACGGCGGTGCGGCAAAGCTGAACCAGACCTGCCCAGTCAGTTGAATCACGGCCAGCGCGCGCAGGAAGTACGCGAGTGGGGTGAAGCGGCCGCGCAGCAGCATGCCGGGAATCGCCAGCGCAGCAACCAGTATCCATCCCGACCGCAAGTCGATTGCGGCGGGCCAGTGCGCTTCAGCACTGTAGAAGGGAACGGCGGCTGAGAGGGGGCCGATCTGTACCACGCGTGTGGCAACCACGCCCGGCAATCCGAGTGGCTCGCGGAGTGCTTCCAGCACCACGCGCCAGCCTTCAAGCAGCGGATCGAGCAACACAAAAACGGCCAGCGAGAACATCAGCGGCAGCACGATCAGATCGACCAGCAGCCAGCGACTGACTTCCAAGCCGATCATGGAGCGATGCGGCGCAATGCGCCCGCCGCGGAACCCGCGATCGCGCAGCACATCGATGCGCCGTGACGGCCTACCAGTAACGCGCGACACCGAGGGTGACTCCGGAACGGGTGTAATAGGGATTGCGGTACCAATCACCCTGCGCGCTGAGCGCCCAGTTGTCGGTGACCTTCTCACGCCACGCGAGCGCGGCTTCCTGCGAATGAAACCGCGCCAACGTGGTGCCGCTGCGCACCACCTGCCAGCCTTCCGATCCGCCGATGCCACGCAGTGAGAACGTGCGCGAGGGCGATGGTGTCCACACGGCTGTTGTTGAAATGCGATGCGAGGTGATATCGCCGGGCCGACTGGTGTTGTAGCGGGCGCCGACTTCAATCATCAGCGCCCGTGGCGCATACCACGCCAGCGATGCGATGGCGGCCAGATCGGACAACTCGGTCACCGACTTCACGTACGACACACCGCCGGTGGCCTGCCAGCGTCGTTGCGCGCCGAGTCGCACGCCCAGCGCGCCGTCGACGCGACCACGCGGCATGATGGACGCGCCACTCCCCACGCTGGCGCCAAGCATGTGAAAGACGCGCCCCGTCCAGTCATGACGATGCGTTGCGCCAACCTGCAGGCCGTCCTCGCCGAACGCGCGGAGCGCGAGGGCATCGACGTACCAGGTGTCGCGAGTCGAGGGACGCACACCGCGCACATACAGGCCGCGCCAGTCGCCGTAGCCGTTGGTCACGCGCTGTGCGAGCGCGTTCACTTCGATCCAGCGACCGGGAAGCCCTCCGGCCAGCGGTGCCTGCGCGAGTGCCGTGTGGGAGAACGCGACGAGCATGCTGATCGCGGCGACCGTGCAACGACCACGCAATCTGCTATGAGGCATTCGCGAGTCGATCGAGCGTGGCATTGACTTCACCGCGATCGAGACGACGTGGGCCTCGTCGCTCGTGCGGATGCCGCAGGGCGGTGTCGACGACTTCCGCAATGCGGATGGCGGCCTTGCCGTCGCCGAACGGATTCTCGCCGGAAATGCGATGCGCGTAGAGCGCGGCGTCGGTCAGCAGGGCCGAGGCGCGCGCCAGAATGACGGTCGCGTCGGTTCCGACGAGTTCGCCGAATCCGGCTTGCACGCATTCCGGACGTTCCGTGGTATCGCGCAGAATCAGGATGGGCTTCTTGAACGACGGCACCTCTTCCTGAATGCCACCGGAGTCGGACAACACCAGGTACACGCGCCGCATGACTTCCAGCAGATCGGGGTAGGGCAAGGGCTCGAGCAAGTGAATACGGTCGTGATTAGCCAGTCGACGATGCACCACGTCTTTCACTTTGGGATTCAAATGCACGGGGAACACAATCTCCACATCGTGCAACTTCACGATCGATTCCAGCGCGTCGCAGATTTCCTCGAGATGATCGCCCATCGATTCGCGACGATGCACCGTGGTGAGCAGCACGCGCCGCGTGTCCCAACCGACCTTGTTGAGGGCGGGTGTATCGAAGTGGTCTCGCGGGGCAACCATGCGCAGCGCATCGACCACCGTATTGCCGGTGACGAAGATGTCGCCCTCGGGGATGCCTTCAGACACGAGATTCGTGCGCGCTTCGGTGGTGGGCGCGAAATGGATATTGGCCGTGCAGGTGGCGATGCGTCGATTGACTTCCTCGGGGAATGGGCTGCTGAGATCGAAGGAGCGCAGACCCGCCTCGATGTGTCCAATCGGAATCCCCTGATAGAACGCCGCGAGCGCCGCCGCGGTCACCGTCGATGTGTCTCCCTGCACCAGCAGAAAGTCGGGCTTCTTCTCGAGGAAGCATTCGGTCAGCGCTTGCAATGCGCGCGACGTGAATACGCCGAGATTTTGTCCATTCTGCATGAGCCCGAGATCGACATCGGGCGTAATGCCGAAGACATCGAGGGCCTGCTTGAGCATCTCGCGATGCTGCGTGGTGGCGACCACCAGCGGTTCGAGATGCGGATGCCCGCGCATGGCCGCGATGACCGGTGCCATCTTGATGGCTTCGGGTCGAGTGCCGATAACGAGGCAGACGCGATGGCGGTCGCCGGGGCTGGACATGGAGAGGAGAAAGGGTCGTGCGCGAGGACCGCGCAGGTGACTACGGGATGGCCGGTACTTCGGAGACGAGGGCCACCGTGATCCGGTCACGTTGGCGGCACCGGGTGTCACGGCCTGTGCCCTCGGCGTGGGCGCCGAATCTCGCAAGTCGTTGTGTGACAAACGCAAAACGGGCGACCCCGTTACAGTCCGGGATCGCCCGTCAATATGGCGAAATGGGTCTTTGGCGTCAGCTGTGCTCAGCCGACGGTCGCGGTCTTACATCAGTCGATCGTGTTCGATGAGGTGCGACGACGGGCGACGATACCCAAGGCCAGGAGGCCAGCCGCCATGAGGGCGTAGGTCGAGGGCTCCGGAACCGTTGAGCTGGGGACGAAGTCAAAGTTGGCGTCGAGAGCCAGACCATTCTGACCCGTAAAGCCGAGTTGGACGTTGTCCACGAAGCCGTGATAGGGAAGCGGCCACTGACTTCCGACACCAACGGCGATTCCGATGACATCAACCGAGGCGCCGAACAAGCAGCCGGTAGAGCCGAAAAGGCCCGCGGTGTTGTTGGAGAGAATTCCGCCCTGCCAGAACGACATTTGCTGGTCGCAGGCGGCATTCAAACTATAGGAGGCGCTTCCGCCAACGACGGGTGGCCGCAGATACCAGAAATTGTCCGACTGCATGTTGGTCTCGCTCACCCATGTGTTCGTGGGGGTGTGCTGGCCCGCGGTCGAGTTGTAGTAGCCTTCCCAGACCAGCTCGCTGAGCACGTCGGCCTGCCCGGCGCGCTGCTCGCGAAGTTGCAGGCGCAAGACGGGCGTCTTGTACACCCAATCGATGGGCGGGACGGGGCTCGCAACGCCCACCGGGCTTGGCGTGTCCCATCCAGGAATGAACGAGCGATACCAGTCGAAGGACATGGCGCTCAAGGACGCCAGATTGCCGAAGCTCGCGCCACTATTGATGGTGTTTTGCGCCGTGCCGCCCGCGTAGCGGTACCAGAATCCCCAATCCGGGTACTGACCGTTCGCCGGGTTCACGACGCCCGTGACCGACATTTCGAGCGAGCCGCTGCCGTAGCCGGCCCAGCCGAGTCGAGGATTGTTGGTGGTCACGCCGATTGCGGCGCCGCCCTGAACACTCGGTATCCACCCTGTGGGATTCCCGAGCTGAGAGGTGCCGCCGGGTCCAACGACCTGCCCAGCCTGTGCCTGCAGGCTGAGCGGGAGAATGGCGGCGATGGCGGCGAGACGACGGACGGTACGCATGGGGGGCCTCATATTTCACTGATGATAGCAGTCGCAGGCCCAGAATTGACCTGCTCTGCTACGACTACTGGTATGCATGAGCTGTACCACAGGCGGGCTCTAGCATAAATACCTGTCACAGAGTTCGACACCGGCCGATCTTCGCGAATAGACGAAAAGCCTTTCGCTCCAGCAACTTATATTGTCGAGCTCGGATCTGATATCGTCACAATATCTGGAATATCAATTGCCGAGCTCGGCGCATACGATCAGGGAAAAGTGATGCGTTTGGGCATCGTGCAACAACAGAGTGTTGCGCAGCGGCAGCAGTTCCGGAGACTGGAGGTCCAAGACGAGGCAATTTCGTCTCCGCTGGCTAGCGCAACCCGGTCCGCAACGCACGACCAAGACAATTGAACCGCGGAGTTCACAGAGTTCGCGGAGTACAGCGGTGGCCGTGGTTCAAGACTTGTTGTTGAGGAGAAACGAGTCGCATACATGGATATCGGGCGAGCAGAGACGTTGACATACTCTCCGCCTCTCGACAGATTGGGTGTCTGCCGGAAAACTGGTCTTGCTCAGACTGCGGGATCCGGCAGGGCACTCTCATCTGTAGTTGTTCGGCGATCTGCGGCCGACACCTATGGGCCATCCTTCGGGATGGGGAGCACGACGACAGCGCGGATGACCGGCGGAGTTCGCCGAGTGAGCACCGCGAGGGTCGTGCAAGGCGGTACCGGTTCCGGCGTCTGTGACGCGCGGGAACTCCCGAGAAGCAACGCAGCCAATTTGACGTCGGTCTCCACGGTTCTGGCAGCACGCCTTACTGTGCCCGGCGCGCTTGGGTCCCCAGTCGCGCAGCAGTGGCGATTGCACCCGGCGGCAGCGGATGGACACCGGCTCTGCCCAGGCAGAGTGACTGGTCCAGCCGTTTTTTTGCTGGCGTTTTTTCGTCGGACTCCATGTCGACGCTGATGTCTTCGCCGTTCGCTGATTTTCTGCCTGACCACACTTCGTCTAACACTTGGCGCCGCGTAAGCGGACGCCGCTGAAGACTATGCCGCGTTTGACCCCGCTCGAGCATTATCGCAACATCGGCATCATGGCCCACATTGATGCCGGCAAAACCACCACGACTGAGCGCATTCTCTATTACACGGGAAAGTCGCACAAGATTGGTGAAGTGCACGATGGTGCGGCGACGATGGACTGGATGGAGCAGGAACAGGAGCGCGGCATCACGATCACGTCGGCCGCAACGACCTGCTTCTGGGTGCGTCACGGCCAGTCGTTCGACAAGGGTGTCGGACCGGAGTACCGCATCAACATCATCGACACGCCGGGTCACGTTGACTTCACGGTGGAAGTCGAGCGCTCACTGCGCGTGTTGGACGGCGCGGTGACGTTGCTGGATTCGGTGGCCGGTGTCGAGCCGCAAACGGAAACCGTGTGGCGTCAGGCCGACCGCTATGGCGTCCCGCGCATCATCTTCGCGAACAAGATGGACCGCGTCGGCGCGAACTTTGAGCGTTGCGTCGCGATGATTCACGATCGCCTGTCCAAGAGCGCCCAACCGCTGCAGTTACCGGTGGGATCCGGTGAGCTGTTCACCGGGCATCTCGATGTCATCGAACGCAAGCAGTACATCTTCGACGACTCGACGAACGGCCGCGTGTTTGAAGTCACCGACATCCCGGCCGCGTTCCACGATGCGGTCGAGCAGGCGCGTCACAAGCTGATTGACACGGTGGTTGAGCACGACGAAGGGCTGATGGAGAAGTACCTGGCCGGTGAAGAGCTGACGAACGATGAAGTCCGTCATGCCATTCGCGTGGCCACGTGCGCCGGCAAGTTCGTGCCGATTCTCTGTGGCGCGTCGTTCAAGAACAAGGGTGTGCAGGCGTTGCTGGACGCGGTCATCGACTTCATGCCCGCCCCCATCGACGTGCCGGCCATCAAGGGCCACTTGCCGCATCACGACGAAACGTTTGTCGAAGCGCCGATCACCGACGTGGCGCCGTTCGCGGCGCTGGCGTTCAAGATTGCGACCGACCCGTTCGTCGGAAAGTTGACGTTCTTCCGCGTGTACTCGGGCGTGCTGGCGTCCGGCAGCTACGTGTACAACAGCACGAAGGACAAGCGTGAGCGCGTGGGGCGTCTGTTGCAGATGCACGCGAACAAGCGCGAAGAAATCGAGGAAGTGCGCGCCGGTGATATCGCCGCCGCCATCGGCCTCAAGGACACGCGCACCGGCGACACGCTGTGCACGGAAGACAATCCGATCATTCTCGAGGCGATGAAGTTCCCGGCGCCCGTCATCGACGTCGCCATTGAGCCGAAGACGAAGGCCGACCAGGACAAGCTGGCCATCGCGCTGCAGAAGCTGGCGGAAGAAGATCCGACGTTCCGTGTGCGGTCCGACCCGGAAACGTCGCAGACGATCATCGCCGGCATGGGCGAGTTGCATCTGGAGATCATCGTCGATCGCATGATGCGCGAATTCAAGGTTGACGCGAACGTGGGTCG
>JBEBIR010000778.1:0-1991 GCA_040080315.1 Gemmatimonas sp. | reverse complement strand
CCGCGACTCGACGCCTGGTGCCGTTCCCTCACCCTTCAGTGGGACCTTCACCACCACACGCGTCATGCTGCGCCACGTGTCTCCATACCGATACTGCGTGGGGTCCGCCGGATTCAGGTCGAGTGCGTACACGGTTGACCGCAAGCCCGTCGATACGGTGTGACTCCACGCGACGTCCTTGTTGAATCCGATGGCGACACGACTGGTCGTATACAGACTCACACCCATCACATCAAGTTCACCCGGGATGGTGGTGTGGATCATGTGGAATCGCGACGAGCCCTGCCACGGATAGTGCGGGTTGCCCAGCAGCAGACCACGACCAGACGCCGTGACCGACTTGCCCATGGCCACCGCATTGCTGCCGATGCCATCCGGCACGTCGAAATCCGTGGTGAGATCACTCACCTTTTCGCCCGGCGGTGCCGCGTTGGCCATTTCCTTCTGGTAGCGGCCAAGCCCGTATCGAATGCCCACGCCGATACTCAGACGGGTCACGTCGGCTGCGGTCAGCGGTCGCACCCACGATGCGTTTGCGCAATCCGTTGGCAGGTCGGCGCGATGGTCACGCAGGTATCGGTTGTAGCCCGCTACATAGCCCGCCGAAAAGCGATTGCTGTTGGCGCTTTGCCGGCGATCGTATCCCTTCACCGTTGCCGCATCGAGCACGGCGCGATGAAACACGTCACTTTCGCGATTGCCGTCCGCTGCGCCAAAGTGTCGCGACAGTTCCCCATTCACCATGATGACGTCGCGGGCGATGGTGCACACCGCGTCGGTGGCCGTCGCATAGGCGAATCCGTAGCCGAGTCCGCCCCAGTCGTTGGCCTTTACGTGCGGGATACCGTAGCTGGTCCAGCGAATTTCCGTCTGGTATTTGGGCACCGCCTGCGCGTTCAGCATCGCGAACGGCGCGGCGCAGAGTGCGGCCGTCCACAGGGCTGAGATCGCCGGGCAACGGGCCACTCCAACAGATGCGGCAGCGGATTTCATCATGTCGGGAAAATAGCGTCCGTTCCCCGCGTTCGCTTCGCTAGAAATTCAGCCCAAACCGCATGGCCAGCCCGGAGTGTCCTCGCTCCGTCGTGCGCGTGAGCGTAATCACTGGAGACGCGTTCGAACGGCCGAACCAGACACCGCCTCCTGAGCGTGCGTGCCAACCGCCCGGCGACGCTCCGTTCACGTAGACACGGCCGGCCTCCGTCAACCCGAGAACGCCCACGCGGATCGGCATCACGAGCTTGAACCGCGCCAGGGGAATACGCAGTTCCGATGTGGCATACACCGATGCGTCGCCCGCATAGCGTTGGGGATCCATGTAACGCGTGGTTCCGCTCCCGCCGATCGTGGCCGCCTCGTAGTACGGAAAGTCGCCGTACACTTTGGTGCCACCAGCTCGAATCACCAGCAACGGCTGCGTCGGAACCGGCAGCGTCACCGATGTCCCCGTCGTGAGCGAAAGCACGGAGAATGCCGATCGCACATCGAGCGCGGCCGGCACGACGCGACCCTCGAGATCGATCAGCACGCGGTGATGCGTGTGCTCTTCCTTCGTGGGCGCCGCACGCCACTCGTACTGCGCGGACAGTTGCATGCCCACCTGGGAGACCCGGCCGATACCGTACGGAGCGGCTGCCGCGAGATACGGACTTCGCCCGGCGTCAGTGCTGGAATGCTGAATGACCGGCCCCAGTGACACATCCCATCGCGAGCCGATGGCCAGCGCAATCGCCGGTCGGAATGTCCATTGCGTGGCATGTACCGCCGTCAGCGCAGTATTCCCGCCCGAGTCGATCGTCGCGTTTCCCAGACCATTGAAATTTATGACTTCGAGCATGGACATTCTGGCCGACGCCACGAAATGCAGCGGCGACGCCTCCCGTCGACGATCAACGAGCAGCGAAACGCGCGCACCGTGAAACTGCATCGCGTATTCGGCCTCGGCCTGCAGCAGCGTTGCATACGGTCGGTGGCCAAACTCAAACCCATAC
>JBEBIR010000777.1:0-1998 GCA_040080315.1 Gemmatimonas sp. | reverse complement strand
TGATCAAGGCCGACGTTGGCGTCGAGGCCGTTCACGCGTTCCTGGGCGGATGGGACACGCACGCGCTGCAAGGAAACATCCCGGGCATCGACGGACAGGGCATGCACAATCGCATGCTTGAGCTGTCGTCATCGCTGGCGGCGTTCTACGCCGATGTCATTCAGGGAACCACCGCCAACGGTGTCACCGTCGTGGTGATCTCCGAGTTCGGACGCAATGCGCGGGAGAATGGCGACAAAGGTACGGATCACGGACGCGGCAACGTGGCGTTCGCGATGGGCAAGAAGATCAACGGTGGGCGCGTGTTGACGAACGGCTGGCCGGGACTCGCGGTTGAGAATCTCGAGTCGGGTCAGGATCTGCGCGTGACGCTCGATCACCGGGATATTCTCGCCGAGATTGTACAGAACCGACTGGGCAACACGAACTTGTCGACAATCTTCCCGGACTACACGCCGAACATTAGAGGCGTGACGAAGCCGTAGTCTCCCGTCTTCCGTCTGCCCTACGGTGACACAATGATTCGCCCGCTCATCCCCGGATGCACCGTGCAGTCAAACGGATAGACGCCGACGGTTGGGAACGTGCGTGTCACCAGGGCGTTGACTGTCACCAGGATGTCGGCCGGCGATCCGGGCAGACGCGGACTCCAGATCACGTTGTGATCGATGGGCGTGAACTGAAAACGCACGCTGCCGCCGAGCTTCACGACTGTCTGTGACGGAATGAACAGTTGCGGCGCCATGGAGACATCGGCCACCAGCGGTGCGTCAGGAATGGCCGTGACCAGTAGCGCCGTGGTCGCCGTGCGTGCGGTGCCTCCGTCTTGAACCGTCACCGTGAGCGTCGTGTTGCCGACGCCCACACCAGCCACGATGCCGCCGTTGGTGATCGTGGCGATGTTCGGGTTACTACTGCTCCAGGTGACGGGACGTGATCCCAAGGCGACCGCGCCTCCAAGTCCATCACGTCCCGCGACGTTGGCCTGCGTGCCTTGCCCGATTTCCAGCGGTGAATCAACCGTGCTCGCGACGACGGTCGCGAGCACGCCGCTCACTGGTGGTGTGACCGGGCTGTCGCCACCGCCGCACGACGCCAGCGTCGCGACCATGATCGCGCTGCACGACACGGCCAACCATGCGTGACGCATTTGGGCTTCATTCATCGCGGCGGACGCGGCGCTGGCACGTCCGGCTTGCCACCCGGATGCCACTGCGCTCGCACGCCGTCCGCCATCAGCCGCAACGCGCGCGACGTCGCGGTGATCACCTGCGTCATGTGCGGGGCATCAATGGTGGATGGCTCATCCTTCGGATGGTGATAGGGCGAGATCAGGTTGTATGATGACAACGAGTGCGCCGGAATACCGATTCGCGCAAAGGCCACGTTGTCACTTCGACTGAAGAAGTTCTGGGTCGGACGCGGATCGGGAACCAACGGAATACCGTTGTCGGCCAACAGGTCGCCCATGGTGGACCGCTCGTAGCCGGTGAGCCACGCCTTGCCGAATCCGCCGGCCAGTGAGTCGGCGTGTGCAATCATCTCCACGTTCAAATCGACGACGGTCTTGTCGAGCGGCCGAACCGGATGGGCGATGTACCAACGCGTGCCAAATCCGCCCACCTCCTCGCCGGTGATCGCCATGAAGACGATGGTGCGTTTCGGACGCGGCCCACGTTTCAGCGCCTTGGCCATTTCGATCACCGCAATCACACCGGACGCATCGTCATCGGCGCCGTTGTTGATCGAGTCACCGTCCACCGGTCGACCGAAGCCGATGTGATCATAGTGTGCCGTTACCAGCACCACTTCATCGCGCAACGTCGGATCGACGCCCGGCATCACGCCCACCACGTTCGCGCTGCGCAACCGATTGGCTGGTGCCAGTGAGTCCCACTGCGCCCACGATGTCACGAGCGCCATGCGCGGCTGCGAGGGCACCGCCGCCGGAGCAGCGGAGCCCGGCATCGTCTGTACCGGTGCCACGGCTTGCAGCGG
>JBEBIR010000105.1:0-9160 GCA_040080315.1 Gemmatimonas sp. | reverse complement strand
GCCCTCGCGTTGCCCGATCGGGCCCGTGCCGCGGCGATACCGCGCGCGGTTTCGCCGACGCCTGTCGTTGGTTCGTCGGTCTCGCTGATTGACTCGCTGCGCGGTCGCAGTCGCAAGTTGCGCGCACGCTTTGTGAATCCGCTGCGCATTGCTGCGTTGCCGGTGCTGCGCGAGCTGTTTGGCGATTCTGCCGGCCATCGCGCTGGCGTGCAAGTAGCGTCGTCCGATCAGGCCGACATCGCACCGTTCAGCTTCATCACGATGCGCCCATTCGCCGACAAGGTACGCGGACGTATTGGTGCCTATCGTATCGGATTCTTTCCCAGCGAACAGCGCAGCACGCGGAGTTCCGCGTACGCAAATCCGGAAGGATTCCTCGAAGTCACCACCGGCAATCAGGACACTCCGGTGTCCGACCACTTTCGTCTGCGTGACTTTCTCACGCATGATCAGGGAACTGTGTGGCCGAAGTATCTCGTGTTGCGCGAGCCGCTGGTCGACAAGCTTGAACTGGTGATGGATGAATTGCGTGACATGGGTGTCCCAGTCGAGCGACTGCGTGTCATGTCGGGCTTTCGCACGCCGCAGTACAACGCGCAGGGCGTTGGCGCCGGCGGACGCGCGCAGGACAGTCGTCATCAATACGGCGACGCGGCCGATGTCTACGTGGTGAACGGTTCGCGCGACTGGATGAGCGATCTCGATCGCAACGGCAAGATCGACACACGCGATGCGCGACTTCTCGCGATGGCCGCTGATCGTGTGGAACGCGCCCATCCCGATCTGGTGGGTGGCGTTGGTGTCTATCCGGCCACGTCCGCGCACGGCCCGTTCGTGCACATCGATGTACGTGGCACGAAGGCACGCTGGGGCGCGTTGTGATTCGCAAGACCGCCTTCATTATCAGCGGTGTCACGGCGATTGCCGCCGCCATCATCTACCAGCCGCCCACGGATCTGCTGGCCGGATCGTCGGCCGAGACGGCCAGTCGGAGCGTGCCCGTGGTCGAGGCGGCCATCAGTGCGCGCGGCATCAGCGGGGAAGTCCGGATGCGCTTTGTGCGCTCTGGCGAGCGCTTGGCATTTCCACTCACCATTCGTGGTTCGGCGCTGGGCTTTACGTATCAATGGGTCAAGGTTGGCAGCACGCAATCTGGTGACGTGGCGCGCCCGCTCGACACGGACACGTTGCTGGCGCCGCTCGAGGTGGGATTCTACGAGCTGGTCGTCACGCGATCGGGTATCTCGCAGCGAATCGCCGAGCCGCGTCTTGCGGTGCTTGTGCCATTTGAGCTGAAGCTGGGAAGCTCACTCAATGGCTATCAGATTGGCCGATATCCGTCGGAGTGGGCGCGTGACGAACAGGCCGAACGACCGGTGGGGTTTGCCGAAGTGCATGCCAACGAGCTCGACGTGCCGCTCACGCGACATCTGACCATGCGGGACTTCATCACGCACGATACGCAGACCATGTGGCCTCGGTATGTCGCCATCGATCCGCGCGTACTCGACAAGATCGAACTGGTGCTGAGCGAACTGGCGCGGCGCCGTGGTGAGGAACGCATGGACTTCGATCTGGAAGTGCACAGCGGGTTCCGCACGCCGTTGCACAACGCTGGCGTGGAGGGTTCTGCGCGCGATTCGCGACACTTGTACGGTGATGCCGCCGACGTGGCCATCGATGCCGACGGCGACGGTCGCCTGACGCTGTTTGACGCGTACCGCGTCGAAACGGCCGTGGATTGGGTTGAACGGATGCATCCGGAACTGGCCGGTGGTCTGGGCGTCTACAGCAGCAAACGCTTCAATACGCCATATTGCCATATCGACGCGCGCGGCGAGCGAAAGCGCTGGCGGGGCTGAATCAGGCGCGGTGCGCCCGTCGTACGGACAGTGAACGCATCCCGTGACTGTTCGGCCGACCTCAGGAGGACGTGTGAATCCATATGTGCGCGATCGCATTCATCGCAAACTCGAAACACTCAGCGATGAACGAATGTATCAAGTGCTCGACTACGTCGAGTTTCTGGAAACGCGCTACGCTGAAAAGCCGGCGGCACCGGTCAACGTGCTGCAGCGATTCGCTGAAGGGGTCGAGGACAAACTGCGCGCCGGCGGCGTGGCCGTCTCCACGATCAGTGAAACGATGGGGTTGCTGAATCGCGCCGTCGGGGTATTGAACGGTGTCGCACAGAGCACCATGACGATGGCGGGTGACGTGGTCACCGTCGCGCGATCGGCGGTCGATCAGGTCGGAGCGCCATCCGCGCCACCGCCAACGGCGCCGCCAACTCCCAACCAGTTACCCAATGGAAACCAGCCGCCTAAGCCAGATGGCGCGTGATCGTTTGGACGACCGCGAATCCGGACGTCCGGAGCGCGGATTTTTCACAGGACGCGGACGTGCCCGTCGCCGGAAGGAGGAGCGCTACTTCGATCGACCCGATACTGAGGAGATGTCGGCCATTGATGGTGCGGAAGAGGATGAACGGGACGTTCAGCGGCGTCCGCGTCTCCGCCCGCGTGTGGGCGCCAAGCGTTCGGTACTCAAGGTCGTCCGGCAGATTCCGGCCTACATTCGCCTTCTGCTTGGATTGATGGCCGATGGGCGTGTATCACGCATCGACCGCTTCATGGTCCTCGCCGCGGCCGCCTACATCGTCTCACCGCTCGACTTCATTCCCGACTTCATCCCGTTCCTCGGCGAAGTCGACGATATCTTCCTGCTCATGATGGCCCTGCAGCGCCTGGTCGAGAACACGGGGCGTCGCGTGCTGATGGACCACTGGCAGGGCGATCCCAAAGAGCTGTCCGACATGAATCTGGCCGCCATCGTAAGCGCCGCCGGCTTCTTTCTCCCCTCAGGCATCAGGCGGCGCCTGATGAGAATGATTGGACGGAGCACTAAGTACTGAGTACTCAGTACTTAGTACTCAGTATCCGCTAGACTCTCTGCTCGCGCCAATCTAAATTCCAAGATGGCACCCTCGACGACCAAATCTTCCAAGCCCGCCCCCGGATCCCCGTCCGGCAGCGGGCTTTCGCGTAATGGCGCCGACGCGGCGCACTCGTCACGTATTCGCGATGGCCTCGCGCTCACGTTCGATGACGTCCTGCTCGCGCCGCGTCATTCGCTGACGCACCCCAAGGAAGTCAGCATCCGATCGTACTTCACGCGCGGTATCGCCCTCAACGTGCCACTCGTGTCGGCGGCGATGGACACGGTGACGGAAAGTGAGATGGCGATCATGATGGCACGCTCCGGAGCGATCGGCGTGTTGCACAAGAACATGTCCATCGATCGGCAGGCGGCAGAAGTAGATCGTGTCAAACGATCGGAAAGCGGCATGATTCTGAACCCCATCACGCTGTCGCCCACCGCGTCACTGCGCGAAGCGGTGGCGTTGATGATGCGGTTCAAGATTTCCGGTGTGCCCATCGTCGATGAGAACAGCATGCTGGTGGGCATTCTCACCAATCGCGATCTCCAGTTCGAGCGTGATCTCGACCGCCCGCTGCGCGACGTGATGACCGCGAACGGCCTGGTCACCGCGCCCATTGGCACCACGCTGGAGGAGGCCGAGCGGATTCTTGGGAAGCATCGCATCGAGAAGTTGCCCGTGGTGGACGAGCATGGCGTGCTAAAAGGCCTGATCACCGTCAAGGACATCCATAAGCGTCGTCAGTTTCCCGATGCCAACAAGGACAAGCATGGGCGTCTGCGTGTTGCTGCGGCCATTGGCGCGGGCGGCGACTATCTCGATCGCGCGCGCGCGCTGACGCAGGCCGGTGTTGATGTCATCGTGATTGACACCGCGCACGGACACAGCGACGGCGTGCTGCAAGCAACCGCGAACGTGCGCGAAGCGTTTCCCGATGTGCAACTGGTGGCGGGGAACGTGGCCACGCGGGCCGGTGCAGCGGCGTTGGTCGAGCGTGGCGTTGATGCGGTGAAGGTGGGTGTGGGACCGGGTTCGATCTGCACGACTCGCGTCGTGACCGGCGTCGGCGTGCCGCAGCTCACCGCCATCATGGATGCGGTCGAAGGGGCGGGGGATGTTCCCGTCATCGCGGACGGCGGCGTCAAGTATTCGGGCGATATCGTGAAGGCGCTCGCGGCTGGTGCCAGCAGTGTCATGATGGGCTCGATGCTGGCCGGTACCGAGGAAAGCCCTGGCGAGTCGTTCCTGCTGGAAGGGCGCCGTTTCAAGATGATCCGCGGCATGGGATCGCTGTCCGCGATGCAGGACGGCAGCGCCGATCGCTACTTCCAGGACGGCGAGATGTCACCCAAGAAGCTGGTGCCCGAGGGGATCGAGGGGCGCGTGCCGTACAAGGGACCGGTCGGTGACGTACTTTTCCAGATGATCGGTGGCCTGCGCAGCGGCATGGGCTATGTTGGCTGCGGCACGATTGATGCGCTCCGAACGGATGCGGAATTCGTGCGTATCACCACAGCGGGCCTGCGAGAATCGCACCCGCACGACGTGACGATCACCCGCGAAGCGCCGAACTACTCGTTGTAGCGTGGCCCCTCTCACTCCAACTCGATGACCACGCTGAACGCACACGATCTGCTGATCGTTTCCGAGGAGCGCGCGCTGGCGATTCATGCGCTGATGGCGCACTTGAAGCCTGGCATGACCGTCGCGCTGTCCACGCATATCAACGCCGACGGCGACGGATGCGGCTCGGAAGTCGCGTTCGCGCACCTCCTCGCGCAACGTGGCGTCAAGACGCGGATCGTCAACCCGACGCCGTGGCCGACGATGTTCACGTTTCTGCTCGAGGGTGGCATCGAGGACGCCAGTGCGCGCGGCGCGGCAGCACTCAATGACATTGACGCGATGATCGTGCTGGACATCAACGACGTGCGGCGAGTGGGTGTGCTGGCCGACAAGGTGCGCGCGCTCACGGTGCCGGTCGGGGTGATCGATCATCACGTGGCCGGCGATATTCCGATTGGCGATCTTCTGGTGGCCGACACCGCCGCCTGCGCCACCGGCGAATTGGTGTTTGATCTGGCGACCACGCTGGAGCTGGAGATCACACCGCTCGTGGCGCGTGCGCTCTACTGCGCCATCCTCACCGACACCGGCAGTTTCCGCTTCAGCAACACCTCACCGCGCGCCCACGCGATCGCTTCGGTGCTGTTGGCGGCCGGCGTTGATCCCGAGGAGATGTACCGCCGCATTTACGCGCAGGTAAGCGTCGGCCGTCTGGAATTGCTGCGAGACGCGCTGGGATCGCTCGAAACCGATACCGCACTGGGCATGTCCTGGATCTCCGTCGAAGCGGGCGTCATGGAGCGCTACGACGTGACCAGCGAGGAACTCGATGGCATCGTCGAGCATCCACGCAGTATTGTCGGCACGCGGTTGGCGCTCTTTTTCCGCGATTTGGGCTACGGGAAGGTGAAGGTTTCGTTTCGTAGCACCGGAACCGTGGACGTGCAGCAATTGGCGAAAACCTACGGCGGTGGCGGGCACGCGAAAGCGTCGGGCGCGATGCTGACGGGGTCGCTGGTCGACGTGCGTGAGCGCGTGGTGGGGGAGGCGAAAGAATATCTGCGGAGCGGAACGTTACCGTAGTCCGGCTTTCCGCGTAGTTGGCCGCAGCGCCACCACCCACGACACTTCATCACCGATCACCGCGCCGTAGAACGTGCCATCAGGTCCAACGGCCAGCGCGGTGAACGCCACGGGCAGCGTGCGAGAATACAGGTAGTGCCCGTTTGAGATGAGATAGTAGTCCAGTAGTCGATGCGCACTGCGTTTCGTGGCGCCGGCCTGCACCACGACGGTGTCGCCAATGTGCAACGCACCGCGAGCGATGGGGGATGCGGCGCTCGTTTGCGTTTCCTTGCGCACTTCGCCACGCCAGCTCTTGTCCAACGCGCTCGAGGCAACGCGCACGACGACGTCAGCACCCGGTTCGACGTAGGGGTGCGCAATGGTCGTTCCCCTCGCGTCGGTGGTGTACCACCATCGTCCGTACGACGGCACCAGCGCACATCGATGCTTCGACATCGGACCGGCGAGATGCGCGGCGGTAGCAAAGGTTGGTGGCGGTCTGTTCAGATCGTGACCGGGCAGCGCACGCTGACGCAGCGTTCGGCCAACACTGTCCACGACCCTTAGCGCGTTGCGCACTCCGGCAACCTTCACCAGCACACTCCCGTCGCTGAATCCGCATGCGCCTTCGACATTGGACGCGTCGGGCAGGGGCGTGTCCCGCGCCATGACCCCGCGAGCGTTGAACATCGTGAGTCGGGAAGTGGCGTGATCAAGCACGCCAATCAGCGACGTGGTGTTCACGAGGCGAGCCGGTCGCTTGAACTCACCAGGACCTTCGCCCTTAGCGGCCAGCGTGAATCGTGTCCGTCCGCTGTCCGTGCTGAGCGCGATCACTTCGCGGGTGCCCAGATCGAGCACCGCCACGACGCTATCGGTCACGATCAGCTGTCTGGGCTCAACGAACAGATCCGGCTCGTCCTTCGCGCCGCGCACCCAGACGCGAACCCAAGATGAGTCCGCGCGAAAGCGTCGCCCACTCGCGGGTGGCGCCTGTTGCGCGCGCGAGAGTGCGAGTGGGATCACGGTCAGCATCAACGCGGCGATGATGCCAACTATGCGAAACACACGACGGGGCGCAAACGCGCGGAGACCAGCGCTCATATCACAGTTCCTCGATCCAGGTGAGTCCTTCCACAATGCGGCGCAACCCAGCGAACTCGCGTGAGGAGCGCGGGCTTTGGCTGGCGAATCGCACTCGACCCGCGTGGTCGAGCACCACCAGCGTGGGCGTACTGGTGTGCCCGAGTCGCGCGAGCTCACGCAGCAGCGATCGGGGAGCGACGCGCAGCGGAACGGCGGCGGTCCACGCCGGCAGCAACGATCGAATGACCAGCGAGTCGCTGGACGGCCCCACGAACCAAAGCACCGATAGCCGAACACCATTGCGCACCGACGGGCGATGCAACAGGTGCAGCATGCGCAGGTTACTGGTGCAGTCGACAGCCTGCAGCAACACTGCCGCAGGCAGCGGACGATTGAGCGTTTGCGACGCATCCGGGAGTCCGATGTACGGCGACATGGCAGAGGCGATGGTGCGCGATGGTGCTGCCCGCACGGCGTCGACCGCAACGCCGGCGAGCAGCATCATCACGACCGCGCCCGACCAACGAATGAATGGGCGCACGACGTCCATCACTAGAAGCAGAAGCTGTCGTCGTCGTCACCCGAGCCACGGGTGCCCGTCAGACCCGAGCCCTGACTGCCGCCGCCAACCGGGGAGCACGACGGAGCGGGCGTCCGGTCCTTGTACAGCGTCTTGAAGCCGGCATCCTTGCACTCGAATCGGCCGCCGCTCACGCCGCCTGCACGCGTGAAGACGTTCATGTTGATGTCGAACTTCCACTCACACTTCACGATCGTTTCCCGACCGCACTCCGTGAGCGTTCCCACGCTGCAGGTGGTCGACGTGATCGAACCGTCGGAGGTGGGCAGCGCCTGGGCCAGGGCGCCAGACACATCGAGCGCGGCGACACCAGCCAGCATGGCGAAGGCACCAGCCAACAGGCGATTGAATTTGGTTGTCATGGGATCCTCGTGATCTATCCGTGAATTGGCGCGCCGCAGGATGCCGCGCACCGGTCTCGGCGGCCACAAACAACAGGCAGGCGCCGGCGACAGGGCCAGCATAACACCCATGCGTCAGCGGACTGTCACCGATTCATTGCACCCAGAAGCCCGGTATTGCGGCGATCTCCGTCCTCCCTTCTCCCGCCTCCCGTCTCCCGTCTACCTTTCTCCCATGCCCACGCTCCAACAGCACATCGCGACCGCCCTCGGCGCCGTCTCCAACCCCCGTACCGGCGTCGATGTTCTGATGTCCGAAATGGTGACGGATATCGCCACCACGACTGATGGCAAAGTGCGCCTCACGCTGCTGATGAGTGCCGACGATGACGCCACGCTCGTGCGCGATGTGCGTCAGGCGATCGAAGCCATTCCTGGCGTCATCGACGTGCGTGTCGATGTGCGCGACTCCCGACAAGCCTATCGCGCGCCCACACCGGCGCGTCAAGGAAAATCCAACGTGTCAGATTCAGGTCCAATCGCAGCGCCAGCCATTGGTGGCGGCCGCAAGCCACTACCCGTGATGGATACCGCACCCGCGAAGGCACCGCCCAAAGTGCCCGAGCCCGTGCCCTATCCGAATCTGGGCCGCATCATTGCCGTGTCATCGGGAAAAGGCGGTGTGGGAAAGAGCACCGTGGCCGTAAACCTCGCGCTGTCGCTCGCCAAGCTGGGCAAACGCGTGGGCATCATGGACGCCGATATTTACGGTCCGAATTTGCCGCTCATGCTCGGTGTCGATGCGGCGCCGGCGGTGCGCGACGAGAAGATCATTCCGCTCGAAGCGCACGGCGTGAAGGTCATTTCGATTGGCTTTCTGATTGAGAAGGACCAGCCGGCCATCTGGCGCGGACCCATCGTCATGAAGATCATCACGCAGTTCCTGCGCGATGTCGCGTGGGGACAGTTGGATTATTTTCTGGTCGACATGCCGCCGGGTACCGGTGATGCGCAGCTGTCACTGGTGCAGGCCACGCACGTGCACGGTGCGGTTATCGTCACCACTCCGCAACAAGTTGCTGTGGGCGACGCGCTGCGCGGCGTGAAGATGTTCGAACGGACTGCCGTGCCGGTGCTCGGCATCGTCGAGAACATGTCGTATTTCGAGAATCCTGAGACGGGCAAGCCCATCGCCGTGTTCGGTACTGGCGGTGGCGCGCGATTGGCGAAGGAATGCGATCTGCCGCTGTTGGGGCAGGTGCCGCTGGATCCGCGCATTCAGGAAGGTGGCGACAGCGGTCGTCCCATTGTCATCGCCGAACCCGCGTCGAAGGCGGCGCGCGAGATGGAGCACATCGCACAGCGAGTGATCGAACGCATGGACGAGCGGTACCCCTGAACCACGAAGCGCATGCACCAGTAGGCGCGCTCGTCAGCGAGCCGCTGCCGCAAACGATTCGCCGCGTCGCGCTCCCAGCGATTGCGGCGAATCTGTTGATGACGACCTTTCACACGGTCGACACCTTCTGGATTGGCCGCTACCTCGGCGCTGATTCACTGGCGGCGGTGACCGGCAGCATC